>NZ_JBFRFR010000096.1:0-27568 GCF_052114925.1 Bradyrhizobium sp. 2TAF36
TACTGGTCGATCGCGACGTCGATGCGCGCCGACAACGCCGCGCTCTCCGCCGTCTCCGACTCGCTCGGTCTGTCGGCTGCGACCGTCGACACCGAATACACCGCTCTGACCGCGGTTGTCGGCGACAAGACCGGCGGCCTGACCAAGCTGCAGGCGTTGCTGGTCGAAGCCAAGACCGCTGGTATCGACCGCACCAAGATCCAGGCCGACATCACCCAGATCCAGCAGCAGATGAAGGGTACCGCCGATGCGGCAACCTTCAACGGCGTGAACTGGCTGAGCACGACCGCCGCCACCCCGGCGACCTTCAACCTGGTGTCGTCGTTCTCGCGCGTCGGCGGCACGCCGACGATCGGGTCCATCACCCTGACGATTGCCAACTACTCGCTCTATACCGCGACCCAGACCGGTATCCTGGACAAGGTGAGCGGCCCGGCGTCGGTCAACACGATCAACATCTCCGCGCTGACCGACTCGACGGCTGACCAGACCACGCTCGATGGCTACATCACGCAGCTCACCACTGCGATCAACTCGGTGTCCTCGGCCGCCGCCGACCTCGGCGCCGTCAAGAACCGCATCTCGACCAACACAGAGTTCGTCAAGACCCTGATGGACTCGGTGGATCGCGGTGTCGGTCAGCTCGTCGACGCCGACATGAATGCGGAATCGACCCGCCTCCAGGCCCTTCAGACCCAGCAGCAGCTCGGCGTTCAGGCGCTCTCGATCGCCAACCAGAACAGCCAGAGCATCCTGTCGCTGTTCAAGTAAGCTTCGGCTTTGGAAACAACCGTGCTCCCCCGGGAGCACGGTCCCTGCCATGACCGGCGGGTGTGGCGGCACAAGATGTGCCCGTAATGGAAGTTCTTCGGACGCCAGACGTCATGCAACACGCCGCAGCCGATTGCGCTGCCATGCGCTCGTGCGCCTGCTTGTTGCTGCTGAGTTGATCGCGTCGTCCAGGATTCTTGTAAAATTGCAACGCCTCGCCCGCGAACCGACACATTCGCCTCCTCGCGCAACCTTCAGACAAGGTTGGCAGCGGAGTGTCCCATACGTTCGCATTGGTACGAGGTCACATGCTGCTCAGTCGTGCGCAGGTACAGCAACTGCTCAACAATCTGCTGGAGCTTGGGCCGCGGCGCCTGATGGCCTTGGGACTGATCGGCTTTGCCGTTCTCGTCACCGTCGTCGGCGGCGCCTATTATCTGAGCCGGCCTGAGTTCGAAACGCTCTATACGGGCCTGAATCGCGAAGACGTGACGCGCATCGGCGCCGCGCTGCGCGAGCAGAATATCACATTCGACGTCAATACGGCCGGCGACGCCATCTCGGTACGCCCGAGCCAGACCATGCAGGCGCGGATGCTGCTTGCCGAGAAGGGGCTGCCGACCAGCGCCAATTCCGGCTACGAGCTGTTCGACAAGATCGGCTCGCTCGGCCTGACCTCGTTCATGCAGGAAGTCACCAAGCTGCGGGCGCTGGAAGGCGAGATCGCGCGCACCGTGCAGTTGATGAAGGGCGTCAAGGCGGCGCGGGTGCATATCGTGATGCCGGTGCGCGGCTCGTTCCGGGCGACGCAGCAGCCGCCGTCGGCGTCGGTCGTGCTGCGCACCGACGGCGCGATCGAGGCGCGCACGGCGCAGTCGATCCGCCACCTCGTCGCGGCGGCCATTCCCGGCATGAGCCGCGACAAGGTGACGGTGCTGGATGCCGATGGTTCGATGCTGCTCGCCGAAGAGGACGAGGCGAGCGCAGCGCCGACCAAGATGGCGAGCCTCCAGAAGACGGTCGGCGGGATGGTGCAGGAGAACATCCGCAAGGCGTTGACGCCATATCTCGGTCTGGACAATTTCGAGGTGAGCGTCGCGCCGCAGCTCTCCACCGACAAGCGGCAGACCAACGAGACGGTCTACGACCCGGAGAGCCGCGCCGAGCGTTCGGTCCGGAACGTGCGCGAGAAGGAATCGTCGCAGAATGCGGACCGTTCGACGCCGACCACGGTGCAGCAGAATCTGCCGGACCAGCAGGTGAATTCCGGCGGCACGAAGAATTCCAGCGAGGACAAGACCCGCCGCGAGGACGTCACCAATTTCGAGGTGTCGTCCAAGACGACGACGACGGTGAGCGACGGCTATTTGGTCAAGAAGCTCTTCATCGCCGTGCTGGTCAACCGCGCGCGGCTCGTCGCCGATCTCGGCGACAAGAGCAATCAGGCGATCGTCGACAGCAAGCTCGCCGAGATCAGCCAGCTCGCGGCGACGGCAGGCGGACTGGACAAGCAGCGGGGCGACCAGATCCAGGTGACGGCCGTCGACTTCATCGAAGGCTCGCGCGAACTGGCGCCGGTGCCGCCGATCAGCTTCGTCGAGATGATCAACAAGCAGCTCGGCAGCGTCATCAATGCGGTCACCATCCTGGCCGTTGCCTCGATGCTGGTCTGGTTCGGCCTTCGCCCCGCGGTCAACGGCATTCTGACGCATCGCGCAGCGCAGGAGCAGACCGAGGCGGCCGAGGCCGCCGAGCTTGAAGCTGCCACGGCGCTTGCATTGGCCGACAGTCAGGACCCCGAGCTCAACCTCGTCGAGGATCTCGAAGGCAAGATGCAGCGGACGCCGCAGAAGCGGCTGGAGCAGATCGTCCGGCTCGATCAGATGCAGGCGGCAGCAATCCTTAAAGACTGGATGCGACGCGAGGAGGCAGCATGAACGCGGCTATCGGAAAACTCCTGACGCAGTTCGACGCGAATGGGCGGGCCAAGTCTCCGCCGCCGCCTCCGCCCCCCAAGATCCAGGATGTGCTGACAAGGCCGATGGAGGTGCGGCGCGAGCCTCAGCCTCAGCCGCCGCGTCAGGTCCAATCGCAGCCGCCGCTTCAATCGCCGCTTCCGGCGCCCGAGGCGGAAGCTCCGTCGGCCAATCTTCTCGAAGATGCCTATCGTCGCGGTCACGCCGCCGGTGTCGCGGAAGGCGATGCCAGGGTTGCCGAGGAGCGCGTTCGCAGCGCGATCCGGCTCGGCGAGGAGCGGGCCAAATGGTCCGACCAGCAGGCGGCCACGATCGTGGGCGGCTTCGAGACGGCCTGCCGCGAGATCGAAACCAACATCGCAAGCTCGGTTGCGCGGATATTGCTGCCTTTCCTCGCCGACGCCGTCCGTGACAAGGCGATCGGATCGCTGGTCGAGCAGATCGCAGCGCTGACCGGCAATTCGCCGGTGCCGGTGTTCAAGATCACCGGCCCGGGCGAATTGCTCGATCTGGTGCGCTCGCAGCTCCAGACGGCCCGGCGAACCGGGATTGAATACGAAGCCGCCGAGACTTTCGAGGTCCGCGTCGTCGCAGACCAGACCGTGATCGAGACGCAGATTGCGGCGTGGAGCGAACGTCTGAACGAGGCGCGCCGGTAGTCCGCCATGGAAGAAGTCAAGCACGAGCTGGTGATCATCCGCAGGCGCAGCGCCTTCGCCGAGGAGGCGCATCACGGTGGCGTCTGGAAGATCGCGTATGCGGACTTCATGACCGCGATGATGGCGTTCTTTCTGGTCATGTGGCTGCTCAATGCGCTCAACCAGGACCAGAAGCAGGTGGTCGCGAGCTATTTCAACCCGATCAAGCTCGCGGAGAACGCACCCGCTCCGAAGGGCCTCAAGGATCTCAGCAAGAAGGAGCCGACGCAGTTCGAAGGCCAGGACGGCAAGCGTCAGCCGGCCGGGCCGAACGAAGAACGTCGCGGAGACTCGCCGACGGCGGAGAAGCCTGCCTCCTTCGAAGAGAAGGTTCTGTTTCGCGATCCCTACGCGACGCTTGCCGAGATCGCCAACAGCGCGAACCAGTCCTCGGGCCAGCGCCGCGCCGGCGCGCTGACCTCCGCCGAAGAGGACGGCCTCAAGGGCGGCGATGCCTACCGCGATCCCTTCGATCCCGGCTATTGGAAGTTGACGCCGCAGACGTCCAAGGATGCGGATCACTTCGTCGACAGCGAGCCAAAGCCGAACGCGTCTGCGCGCGACAATGCGTCCGGGACAGGTCAGGGCGAGCCGCAGGCGCAACGTGCCAAGCAGGACGATGCCGGCGGTAGCGTGGCTCCAAACGCGGACGCGTCGTCTGCAAGCCTGTCGCCGCTGCTGCCGCCCGGGCCTGCGCCTTCGCAGGCTCAACGCGATGGCAGTGCTCAGGCGAATGCGCCGCAACCGGGCGCCCAGGCTGGCGCTCAAGCCAATGCCGCCGCGCAGCCACGCCCCGGCGATCAAGCAAAGAATTCCGATCCGCGCGATGCGGCACAGACCCAGCAGCCGACCGTCAAGCAGCTACAGTCCGCGATCGCGGATGCGCTGTCGGACATCAAGGCCGGTGCGGGCCCGGTGGCCGAGGTGCGTCAGGTCGAGGAGGGCCTTCTGATCAGCCTGACCGACGATGCGAGCTTCGGTATGTTCGCGGTCGGCTCGGCCGAGCCACGGCCCGAACTGATCCGCGTGATCGACAAGATCGGGCCCCTGGTGACGAAGCGCCAGGGTGTGATCATCGTGCGCGGCCACACCGATAATCGGCCGTACAAGTCGGAGACCTACGACAATTGGCGGCTGTCGACAGCGCGCGCACAGATGGCCTATTACATGCTGGTTCGCTCCGGCGTCGATGCGCAGCGGATCGAGCACGTCGAAGGCTATGCCGATCGGCGGCCGAAACTGACGAATGATCCTGCTGCCGCTCAGAACCGCCGGATCGAGATCCTGATCCGGGAGAAGCGCCCTTGATCAGGCCGCTCCTGCGCGCCGCGCTGCTGCTGCCGTTCACGACGGTATGCGCGTTTGCCGATCCGGCACCGTCCCCGGCATCGACCTCGGGCGAGCCCTATGAGCTCGTGCGCACCTTGCAGGCGGTGCAGGATGGCATTGCCCGTGGCGACACCGCTGCGCATGGCAGCCATATCGCGCTGACCCGGCAGGTCGGCGAAAAGTTCCTCGCCGCCGATCCCGGCGTGTGGAGCAATGCGCAGAACGGCCAGGCCGTCATCATCTATTTGCTTAGCGGCGGCGGGCCGCAGGTCGTCCGAAAGCTGCCGCGCGACAAGCTGAACGTCGACGAGCGGCTGTTCAACGGTGCGCTGGCCTATGTCGAAGGCCGCCAGGACGAAGCGCGCGAACTGCTCAAGGACGTCAAGCCGCGCACGCTGCCAACGGGCCTGGGCGGACAGGTCGCGCTGGTCCAGGGCGCGCTGTTCGCGCGCGCCGAGGCATCGCTCGCGATCGAGCGTCTGGACGACGCGCGGCTGCTGTTGCCGGGCACGCTGGTGGAGGAGGCGGCACTGCGGCGCGAGATCCTGCTGGTCGGGCAGGCCGAGGATTTCGACAAGTTCGAGTTCCTGACGCTCGCCTATATCCGCCATTACCGCAACTCGGTCTATGCCGGGGACTTCTGGCAGCGTTTCGCCTCCGGCCTGACGCAATCGAGCATTGCTCTCGACGAGCGCCGCTTTGCGCGGATCGTCACTCTGCTGGAGCAGATCGACCGCGCGAGCCGCCTCAAGCTTTATCTCGTGATCGCGCGCACCGCGATGGTGCATGGACGGCTGGCGGTGACCCGGCTTGCAGGCGAGCGTGCGCTGACGCTCAGCGCCGACGCTTCGGAGGATCGCGAGCGCGCGCATTTCTTCCGCGGCGTCTCGCGGGCGCTCACTGACGAGTATGACGGCGGTGTCGCCGAGTTGAAGGCCCTCGACCGCTCGAAGTTGCCCGAGCGCGACGTTCCGTTGCTGAATGCAACGTTGCAGCTCGCACTCGATGTCCGCAAGCCGTTCGCGGGCGGGTCCACCGCCGCCGCCGACAAGCCTCCGGTCACGCCGGCGCGTCTCGATCTCGCCGCGTCGACCGAGACGCTTGCGCGCGCGCGGAAGCAGCTCGGCGAACTCGAACGCCTTACCAGGGATCGCCCATGACGAAGCTCAGTGGAACCTCCGGACAGGTCTTTTCGGGTCTCGCCGAAAGCCTCAACGTGCGCGGCGCATCGCGCTCGGGCAAATCCGCCGGAGCGAAATCGCCGGCAGATTCGTCGTTCAACGATCTGCTGCACACCGTCTCGAATCTCGCGAAGCGGGCGCTCAACGACGAGGGCGGCAACACGAGCGCGAAGGCCGGATCGTTGCGCACACACCTCGCGCGCCCGACCGACAAGGACAAGACGGTGCGGGAACGCATCGATGCCGATGACGAGCCCGAACCCATTCGCAAATCGTCCGACGAGAAAACTGAAAAATCGCCGGAGACGCAAACTCCGGTCGACCACAGCGCGAAGACCGATGTTTCGGCCCGATCGAGCATTCCGGCGGTCGTCGAACAGCAGTTCGCCGCCGTGCCGGCCGTGAAGCCGCAGCTGCAATCGCCGGCGGGCGACAAGAAGGACGCGCCTGCGCGCGACGAGCGCTCTGCCTCGACGAAGCGTGAGGTCCAGGGTACCGCGAAGGTCACGTCTGCCGAGCCCGCGCCGCCCGCTGCCGCTTCAACGGGCACGCGCTCGCAGGCCGCGCCTTCGCAGGCGGCGGCAGCCGCGCAGCAAGGCAGCGATTCGTCCTCGAAGGCAATGCCCGCGACGCAAGGCTTCGAGGCCGTCACGGCCAATGTCGAACGCGCCGTCAAAGCCTCGGCGCGGGACGCATTGCCCGAAGCGACCAAGGTCACCGTGGTCCAGCAGGAGACCCATCTGCCGCCGGCGCAGTTCAGCGCTCCGCAGCAGGTCGCCAACGCAGTCGTCGCCGAGCTGAAGGAGTCGCCGGCTCCGACGGCGTCCACCGCCCCCGATCTCGCGACGTCGCAGACCAATGCGCCTGAGCCGCTCAAGATCCTGACGATCAATCTCGAACCGCCGGCGCTCGGCAACGTCACGGTACGCCTTCGCCTCGTCGGCTCGGAGGTTTCCGTTCACCTCGCAGCCGCGCGCAAGGACACCAGCCTGATGCTGGATCAGCAGCGCGAGTCGATCCGCGATCTCATGCAGTCGGCGGGCTATGTCGCCGACGTCGCGCCCGTGCAGCACGGCTCGCTGGACGGATTCCAGAGCGGCTCCGGCCAGCCGCAGCCGCAGCTCTCCGGCCAGCAACAGCCATCGTCGCAGTCGCAAGGCACGTTCGGCGGCGCCGGCACGTCGTCCGGGCAATCGGACGGCGGTGCCAAGCAGGCCCGGCAGGAGCGCCAGTCCAACCAGGAGACGCGTCATGACCAGGACGTGGGCCCGCAGATTCGTCGCGGTCCTGTTTATCTGTAACGCGGGCGCCGCGGCAGCGGCGACCGACAACGCGCGCCCGTGCGAGCGCGAGATGGCGCGTGCGTCCCAGCAGCACGGCATTCCGCTCGGCATTCTCTATGCGGTCGGTCTCACCGAGACCGGGCGGCGCGGTGCGCTCTATCCTTACGCGCTCGGCGCCGACGGCCAGACCGTGTTCGCCAAGGACATGAACGACGCGATCGCGAATTTCGAGACGATGCGCAGCAAGGGCATCAAGCTGATCGACCTCGGCTGCATGCAGATCAACCATTATTATCACGGCGACAAGTTCACGTCGGTGCGCGCGATGTTCGATCCCGCGAAGAACGTCGAATACGCCGCTCGCTTCCTGAAAGAGCTGAAACAGCGCGAGGGCAGCTGGACCATGGCGGTCGCGCGCTACAACGCAGGCCCCAACAATCAGCCCGCGCAGAAGCGCTACGTCTGTCACATCGTCGCGCATCTCGTCTCCAGCGGCTTCGGCGCGTGGACCGACAAGGCGCGCTCGTTCTGTCAGCCGAAGACAACGTGACCGCTACAACCTGAAGGTTGTGCACGGATCCTAATCATCAGCTCCGCGCAAGCAAGAACCCGCATTGTAGATACAACCTGACAAAGGAGCCTACTTCATGAGCCTGTATGGTGTTATGCGCACCGGCGTTTCCGGAATGAGCGCGCAGTCCAACAAGCTGTCGACGGTTTCGGACAACATCGCGAACGTCAACACGACCGGTTACAAGCGGGCTTCGACGGAATTCTCGTCACTGATCCTGAAGAGCGGCTCGGGCAATTACGACTCCGGCGCCGTCGAGACGACGGTTCGCTACGCCATCAGCGACGCGGGACACACGCAGTTCACCACGTCGACCACGGACCTCGCCGTGCAGGGCAACGGCTTCTTCGTGGTGTCGAACGCCGCCAACACGCAGCAATATCTGACGCGCGCCGGCTCGTTCGTGCCGGACGCCCAGGGCAATCTGGTCAACGCGGCCGGCTACTACCTCCTGGGCCAGCCCGGTAAGGTGACCAATTTCTCGCAGAACAGCCTGTCCGGCATGYAGATCGTCAACATTGCCCAGGTTTCGCAAGTGCCTGTGCCGTCGACGGCGGGAACGCTCACGACCGGCAATCTGGATCCGAAAGCGGCTGTGATCGCCGGTCCGCCCGGGCCGGCGTCATATTCGTCGAAGAGCTCGATCGTGGCCTACAACAATATCGGCCAGGCCGTTACGCTCGACGYCTACATGTCCCACACGGCGACGGCCGCCGGCTCTGACACCTGGCAGCTTCAGGCTTACAACTCCGCGACAGGTGCGTCGGTCGGCGCCGCCACCACTTTCACCTTCGATACGACCGCAGCCGGCAAAGGCACGCTGGCCGCGGCGAGCCCGACGACTCTCGCCCTCACCGTTCCCGGCGGTGCGGCGATGAGCCTGGACCTGTCGAACATGACGCAGGTCGGAACCGACTTCAGCTTCAAGGCGACTGTCAATGGCAGCGTTCCATCGGCCATCGACAAAGTCGATGTCGACGATTCGGGCTTCGTGACGGCGATCCTCAAGAACGGTCAGCAGCTGACGCTCTACACCATCATGCTCGCCGACGTCGCGAGCCCCGACAACCTGACGCCGGAGCCCGGCAACGTCTATTCGACCAACATGAATTCCGGCAACGCGCAGGCCGGGAATGCTGGTACCGGCGGTCTCGGCACTGTCCAGTCAGGCGCGCTGGAAGACTCCAACGTCGACCTCGCGGACGAACTCACCGGGATGATCGAGGCGCAGCGCGGCTTCACTGCGAATTCGAAATCGTTCCAGACCGGCGCCGATCTTCTCGACGTCGTCGTCAACCTGAAGCGCTGAATCCTCAAGCGCTCATTCCGGGCAAGAGCAGATCATGTCCCTTACCGCCGCTCTCGACTCCGCTCGTGCGTCGCTCATGGCGTCGGGTATCCAGTCGTCGACGATCTCGCGCAACATAGCCGGTGCCAGCGCCGCCGGCTATTCGCGCAAGATCGCCGTGCTGGACAATCTCCCCGGGGCCGGCGTCTATGTGGCGGCGATCCAGCGCGCCGCCAGCTCGGGTCTCTATAATAACGTCCTGATCGCGACGTCTGGGTCCGCCAAGCAGAATGCGATCCTGGACGGTCTTCAGAAGATATCGGCCTCGACTGTGGACGATCCCGAACTTGGGCAGTCGCCGGCCGCCCAGCTCAACAAGCTGAAGCAGGCGCTCCAGCAATATGCCAACGCTCCGGACAACACCACGCTGGCGCAGGCGGCGGTCACGTCCGCCAAGGACATGGCGACCGCGCTCAACCAGGCCACCAAGACCGTGCAGACGGTGCGCCAGGGAGCGGACGCCGACATGGCGACTTCGGTCGGGAATATCAATCAGCTCCTGACCCAGTTCGATAAGGTCAACACCGCGATCGTGAAGGGGACGATCGCCGGCGACGACGTCACCGATTATCTCGACCAGCGCGACAACATCGTCTCGAAGATGTCGCAGGAGGTCGGCGTCTCGATGACGCTGCGCGCCAACGGCGACGCGGCGCTCTACACCGACAGCGGTGTCGTGCTGTTCGACAAGACGGCGCGCGCGGTCAGCTTCGCGGCGACCAACATCTATACGCCCGGGACCACCGGGAATGCTGTCTATATCGACGGTGTCCCGGTCACCGGCGCCAATTCCGTGATGCCGATCAAGACCGGCAAGCTCGCTGGCCTCGCCCAATTGCGCGACAACGCCACGGTCACGTATCAGAGCCAGCTCGACGAGGTCGCACGCGGCCTTGTCGAATCCTTCAAGGAGGTCGACCAGTCCGGCGCCGCGCTGCCCGACCGGCCCGGCCTCTTCACCTATCCCGGCTCACCCGCGATGCCCGCAAGCGCGACCGTCTCGGTCGGCCTGGCCGGCTCGATCAGCGTTGCCGCGTCGGTCGACCCGGCCCAGGGCGGCAATCCCAACCTGCTGCGTGATGGCGCGATCAGCGGCAACGTCGCCTACAGATACAACACCACCGGCAATGCCGGCTACTCGACCAGGCTGCAGCAGCTGATCGGCAACATGGATGCGTCGCAGCCGTTCGATGCAACCACGCAAGGCAAGCCGAGCGGCAGCTTGATCGACTTCGCGGCGTCGTCGACGAGCTGGATCGAAAACCAACGCAAGGCCGCGGACGACAGCGCCACCTACCAGAACACGCTGCTCGATCGCAGCACCGCGGCGCTGTCGAACGTCAGCGGCGTCAACATGGACGACGAGATGTCCTTGATGCTTCAGGTCGAACGTACCTATTCGGCGTCGTCGAAGATCATCTCGACCGTCGACCAAATGTTGCAGAGCCTGCTGGCTGCCGTGGGGAATTAAGTCATGATGAGCGCCAACTACATCTCGACCTTGATGCTGTCTTCGTCGTTGAGGTCCTCGATCACGAACAATCAGGCCGCGCTGACCAAGGCCTCGAAGGAAGCCACCACCGGCCGCTTCGCCGATGTTGGCCTCGAGCTTGGTGCCACGACGGGAAGCGACATCACCCTGCGGGCGGACCTGAGCTTCGCCGATCAGCTCGTCGATACCAACGGGCTCGTCTCGGGGCGCCTGGACACGACGCAGAACCGGATCACCCAGCTGGGCGCAACCGCAACCTCTTTCCTCAAGGACCTGATCGCGGCCCGTAGCACCGACGGCGGCGGGCGGATCATCCTGCCGCCTGCGTCCGCCAACCTCCAGGATCTGATCGGCGCGCTGAACGTCTCCTATAATGGCTCGTATCTCTTCTCGGGGGTCAACACGCAGAACACGCCGATCACGGCTTACACCGCGGGTTCGGCCAGCAAGAACCAGGTCGATGCCGATTTCCTTGCGACCTTCGGCTTCTCGCAATCCTCGGCCAGCGTGAGCACCATTACCCCGGCCCAAATGCAGACCTTCCTCAACACCACCTTCGATGCCGAGTTCGCGAGCCCGGCCTGGAACACCAATTGGTCAACGGCCACCGACCAGACCATGCAAAGCCGTATCTCCACGACCGAGATCGCCGATACGTCCGTTAGCGCCAACCAGATCGGCTTCCGTAGGCTCGCCGAGGCCTACACCATGATGGCGGATCTTGGGAACGCGAACCTGAGCCAGGACACGTTCCAGGTCGTCGTGGACAAGGCCATCGGCCTCGTCGGTAACGCCATCACTGACCTCGCTACGCTCGGCGGCGGCGTCGGCACGGTCCAGCAGCGGGTCACCGGCGCCACCGAAAAGCTCAAGACGCAGCAGGACATTCTGAACAATCAGATCGTCAAGATGGAGGCCGTCGACCCGACGGAGGCCTCGGTCCGGGTCAACACCCTGCAGACCCAGATTAAGACGGCGCTGTCGCTGACGTCGCAGCTCCAGCAGATCAGCCTGATCAACTATCTCTGAGCCGGGGTCTGTAACTTTGTCTTGTTGTTCGGTCTCCTGCGCAGAGTGGTTCTAATGACGTTTGAAGCCTATGAAGCGGTCGTCGATGATAGCGCCTCTGAGGCGCGGGGCCGCGAGCGGCAGGCGCTCAGTCTCGGCATCGACCGGCTCGAGCGGGTCCAGGGCGGGCGCTTCAGCTTCGAAGATCTGGTCGAGAGCCTGCTCTACGTGCGGCGGCTGTGGACGATCTTCATCGAGGATCTCGCCCATCCGGAAAACGCACTCCCGGAAAAGCTGCGCGCCGACATCATCTCGATCGGCCTGTGGGTCGTCAAGGAAGCCGATCGGCTTCGCGACGAGAAGTCGAACGACGTGATGCAGCTCATCGAAATCAACCGCCTGATCCGAGACGCGCTCTGATGAAAATATCCTTGCGGGCGGGTGAGCGGATCTACGTCAACGGCGCAGTGCTGCGCGTGGACCGCAAGGTCTCCGTCGAGCTCGTCAACGACGTGATGTTCCTGCTCGAAGGGCAGGTCATGCAGGCTTCCGACGCCACTACGGCGATGCGGCAGCTCTATTTCATCGTCCAGCTCATGCTGATGAACCCGACGGATATCGGCGCCGCAGTCGCGCTCTACGGGGAGCATCACGCGGCCCTGCTCGCGGTTTGCGAGAGCCGTGAGATGCTCGACGGGCTCGCCACGATCCACGAGCTGGTCCGCACGACCCGCTATTTCGAGGCGCTCAAGCGGATCCGGGGACTGTTCCCGGTAGAGGACGCAATCCTGGCCGGCCTGGCCGGCGTCGCCACCGAGATCCCATTCGAGGCTGCCTGACAGCGGAGAGGCTACATGAACGTCAACAGCGCGACCGACAGCACCAGCAAGTCCAACGCGACCAGTTCCACAAAGAACACGGCGAGCAACACCGTCGACTACAATACCTTTCTTCAGCTCCTCGTCGCCGAGATGAAGAACCAGGATCCCACCAATCCGATGGATACCTCGCAGTACATGAGTCAGTTCGCCCAGCTCTCGACGGTCGAGCAGGCCATGCAGACCAATTCGAAGCTGGATGCGCTGCTGTCGTCGCAGTCGCTGTCGCAGGCCAACGGGCTGATCGGAAAGACCGTCAGCTTCACCGACGCGACCGGCGCAACCTTCAGCGGCAAGGTCGTTTCGATCTCCATCAACAACGACGGCTCCATCGCAACCCTCGAGAACGGCACGAAGGTCGCGGTCGGGCCCGGCCTTACAATCAGCCAGTCATGAACGAGCGGGACGCCCTCGACATCGTCCAGGCGGCGATCTGGACCATCATCGTCGCCTCCGGCCCCGCCGTCGGCGCCGCGATGCTTGTCGGCACCGCCATTGCGCTGATCCAGGCGCTGACCCAGGTCCAGGAGGTGACGCTGACCTTCGTGCCGAAGATCATCGTCATCCTCCTGGTCGTTGCCGTTTCCGGCTCCTTCATCGGTGCCCATCTCTCCACCTTCACCGAGATGGTCTATTCGCGGATCGAGCACGGCTTCTGATCCRCGAGAGCCCGGCCACCACCCTCGCGTAAGCTTTGCACGGCAGATTGCGGGGCGGACCCTCTGCCGGTGACCCATGGCCGATACATTAGCTGCTAGCCTGCCGACCCCGCGACGATTGGGGGCCGACGCCTTTTTCGCGGGCGGTATCGTGGCCATGCTCACGATCCTGTTCCTGCCCATACCGCCGATCCTGATCGACCTCGGCCTCGCCTTCTCGATCGCGCTGTCCGCGCTGATCCTGATGGTCGCGCTGTGGATCCAGCGGCCGCTCGATTTCTCCGCCTTCCCGACCGTGCTGCTGATCGCGACGATCCTGCGGCTGGCGCTCAACGTTGCGACCACCCGTCTGATCCTGTCGCGGGGCGGGGAGGGCGAACAAGCCGCGGGTCACGTCGTTGCCGGCTTCTCGAAGTTCGTCATGGGCGGCGACTTCGTCATCGGTCTGATCATCTTCGCGATCCTGGTGACGGTGAATTTCGTCGTGATCACCAAGGGCGCAACGCGTATCGCCGAAGTCGGTGCCCGCTTCACCCTGGACGCCATCCCGGGCAAGCAGATGGCGATCGACGCCGACCTCTCCGCGGGCCTCATCGACGACAAGGAGGCCCAGCGCCGGCGCCGCGAGCTCGAAGAGGAAAGCGCGTTCTTCGGCGCAATGGACGGTGCTTCGAAATTCGTCCGCGGCGACGCAATCGCCGGCCTGATCATCACGGCGATCAACATCTTCGGCGGCATCATCATCGGCGTGACGCATCACGGGCTGACGCTGTCGCGCGCCGCCGACGTCTACACCAAACTCTCCGTCGGCGACGGTCTGGTAACGCAGATGCCGGCACTGATCGTGTCGCTGTCGGCGGGCCTCCTGGTCTCCAAGGGCGGCACCAGGGGGTCGGCGGAGCAGGCCGTGCTGAGGCAGCTCGGTGGCTACCCGCGCGCGGTGTCGGCGGCGTCGTTGATGATGTTCGTGCTCGCCTTGATGCCTGGGCTACCGATGGCACCCTTCGTGCTGCTCGGCGGTGCCATGGCCTTTGTCGGCTACTCGCTGCCGCGGCGGCAGGCGGCGCGGGAGAAGAAAGAGCATGCGCGCAAGGCCGACGAGCGCGCCCAGGCCGATGCCAAGGAATCCGTCAAGGAATCGCTCAAGACCGCAGAGATCGAGGTGTCGCTCGGCGGCCATCTGTCGGTCCATTTGCTGGGCGCGCGTACCGAGCTTGGGCACCGGGTCAGCAAGCTCCGCAAGAAGTTTGCCAAGCAATACGGCTTCGTCATTCCGGAGATCAAGCTCAGCGACAATCTGTCGATCGATCCCAAGGGATACCAGATCCGGATCCACGACACGCGTATCGCCCATGGCGAGCTGCGGCTCAGCGAGGTGCTGGTGCTCGTCGACAAGGACGGCAAGCCCGACGTGCCCGGCGAAGAGGTGATCGAACCCGCTTTCGGCATGAAGGCGCTGTGGGTGACGGAGGCGTTCACCGACGAGGTCAAGCGTCAGGGYTGCAAGCCGGTCGACAACCTGTCGGTGCTGCTCACGCACTTAAGCGAAGTGCTCAGGGCAAATCTCGCGCAGCTGCTGTCCTACAAGGACATGCGCGGGCTGCTCGACCGTCTCGATCCCGAATACAAGCGCCTGGTCGAGGATCTCTGCCCGTCGCAGATCTCCTATTCGGGCCTGCTGGCGATCCTGAAGATCCTGCTGGCCGAGCGCGTGTCGATCCGCAATCTCCATTTGATCCTGGAGGCCATTGCCGAGATCGCACCCCATGTGCGGCGCTCCGAGCAGGTCGCGGAGCATGTGCGGACCCGACTTGCCCAGCAGATCTGCGGCGACCTTTCCGACAACGGTGTGCTGAACGTCGTCCGCCTTGGCAATCGCTGGGACCTGGCGTTCCACCAGAGCCTGAAGCGCGACGCCAAGGGCGAAGTCTTCGAATTCGACGCCGATCCTCGCCTGATCGAGCAGTTCGCAACCGAAGCTAGCGCCGCGATCCGAAAATTCACCGAGAACGGCACCAGCGTGGTTCTGGCGGTCACCCCGGAAGCCCGCCCCTATGTCCGGATGATCCTGGAGCGGGTGTTCCCGACCTTGCCGGTCCTGTCGCATGTCGAGGTCGCGCGCAGCGCCGAGATCAGGGCGCTGGGAGCCATATCGTGATCAGCGGCCTCGCCGACAGCGTGCTGGTCACGTTCATCGTGTTCTGCCGCATCGGCGCCTGCCTGATGCTCGTGCCCGGCTATTCCAGCGTCAACGTTCCGGCCCAGGTTCGCCTGTTCGTCGCGCTCGTCACGACGTTTGCGCTGACGCCGATCCTGATCTCGGTCCTGAAACCTCTCACCGACAACGCCGCGCCGCTGACGCTTGCGCTTCTGATCTGCTCCGAGCTTGTGGTCGGCAGCGTCATCGGGCTTGGCGGGCGGGTGTTCTTCCTCGCGCTGCAGACCATGGCGACCGTGATGGCGGGCGCGATCGGGCTGAGCAACATCCCGGGAACGCCGGTCGGCGACACCGATCCGGCGCCGGCCCTGGTGCCGCTGATCATGGCAGCCGTCACCACATTGTTCTTCATGACCGACCAGCACTGGCAGGTCCTGCGCGGGCTGATGAACTCCTACGACGTCTGGCAGCCCGGCAACAGGATCGGCGGCAGCATGGCGCTCGAGCAGCTCGTCAGCCGCCTGTCCGAGGCGTTCGTGCTGACGCTGCGGATCACCAGCCCTTTCATCGTCTATTCGGTCATCGTCAATCTCGCGGTCGGCCTGATCAACAAGCTGACGCCGGCGATCCCGGTCTATTTCATCTCGGTGCCCTTCGTGCTGTTCGGCGGCTTCCTGCTGCTCTACCTCACCAGCGACGAGCTCTTGACGCAATTCATGCTCGGCGTCTCGTCGTGGCTGGCGGAGTGATGGTCATGACGTCGCGCGCGGACAAGCTCGGCCGGATGGTCTCGCTCGTGAAGCTTCAGCTCCGGCTGTCCGAATGGCAGCTCGCGCATCTGCGGCAGCAGGAGCGCAGCTTGCAGGACGAGCAGGAATGGCTGGTAGGAACCCTCAACGAGGGCAAACCGCCGGCGGGCTCGTCGAGCGATTCAATCGCGCGGCGCCTGAACAGGACGAGCGCCGGTGCGCGCGCGGTCCAGGCGCAGGCGTCGCAGCAGCTCGACCAGGTCCGCGCGGACACCCGCCGTGTGAAACAGCTCGAGCAGGTCGCGAAGGCCGCGCTCGCAGACAAACTTCGCGACGCGGAGGCGCGCTCGCTCGAAGAGATGACGGGAATACGCCCCGCCGTGCGTGACTGGACGCCACGGCCAGCCAGCCGGAACAAGACATGATCGTGACAGCGACGCCCGACCTCGTTCTCGATGTCCTCGATGCCGCCGACCCCGTGACGCAGCGGGCGGCGACCGCGAAGCTCGATGCACTGAAATCATCGGACGCCGATTTCGCCGCCACCATGGACGCGGAGGTCGGCAAGGCCAAGGCGGCGACTGCCGATCAATCCGCGGCGCAGGCTGCCGAAGCGCAGCAGCCGGGTGTGGTGAACGGGCCGCCGGTGCGGGTGATCAAGGCGCCCGCATCCGGCGAGGTGTACCGGAAGTTCGAGGCGTTCATTCTCCAGACCTTCGTCGAGACGATGCTGCCGAAGGAGTCGGAGGAAGTCTTCGGCAAGGGCACGGCCGGCGGCGTCTGGAAGTCGATGCTGGCGGAGCAGCTTGGTGCTCAGCTGGCAAAGGGCAAGGGCATTGGCATTGCCAAGCAACTCGCCGCTGCGCAACCGGCGGGGCCCGGCGTTACGGAAAAGACCGGATCATGATCCGGGAATGGGTGACAGAAGTTGAGGGGTGAATTTCCTATGCAAGCACAAGAAGGTGCGGCGGTCCTGGTGGTGGAGCAGCCGGTCGTGGACGCCGAGGCGATGACGCTGGAAGCGGCAGAAGGCGATGCGTTCTTGCCTGCGCTGCTGCCGAATCTCGGCGGTGACGTGGTGAACGACGGCACYGACGCGGCGAGATCGGACGAGGTGCGTGGCCTGCTGTCTGCGATCCGCCGGCTCGAGAACATCGTCGAGGAGGAGACGGTCGCGCTCTCGACGGGCAAGAAGATCGATTTCGACGACTTCAGTGCCCGGAAGAGCCGGAGCATGCTCGAATTCGTCCGCTTGATGCGGGCACGGATGCATCTCGGCAACGAGGTCGAGATCACCGAGGAGATCCAGCGGTTGCGCGAGAAGCTCGAGCGAAACCGTTCCATCCTCGAAATGCATTACGATGCGGTGCGTGAGGTCGCGGCCATCATCGTCAAGGCGATCAAGGAAGCCGAGTCGGATGGCACCTATACCGGCCGCACAGCACAGGACGGAAAATGATCAGACTCGTGCTGGCCGGGCTCTGGGTATGCATCCTCACCGCGGGCACGAGCTATGCCGTGGCCTATTGGAAGGAAAACGGCAGCCTGCTGCCGGCGAAGGACGAATATCTCGACGGCCTTCAATACCAGAAGACGCGGGCGCTGAGCGTGCCAATGGTCGAGGGCGGCAGCGTGCAGGGCTACATCGTGGCGCGCTTCGTCTACACCGTTGAGGCGCGGATCATGCACCAGCTCAACGTCCCGCCGGAGCCGTTCGTCGTCGACGAGGCCTTCCGCAGGATCTATGCCGACGACCGCCTCGATTTCAGGAAGCTCGCCCGTTATGACCTTTCCATCCTCACGACGGCCATCAAGCAGCGCGTCAACGAGCGGATGCAGGCCGACGTCGTCCAGGACGTCCTGGTCGAGGACTTCAACTATGTTTCGAAGGAAGAATTCCAGCAGAAGCCGTAGCTGTCGCGGCGCCGGCATCGCGAGATCGCTGCTCCGCCATCTCTGCCGCTGAAAGTGCAACGGCCTCTGCGAAGGGTACTCCGCAGAGGCCGTTGTCGTTTTCGTGGCGGTGCCCTGCCGCGTCAGTTTCCGGCCGGGTACGCCGCCGGGGCGGCATGTGCCCTGTTCAGGAGGATGCCGACCTCGTCGAGTTCCTGCATCGGCACGTCGATGGTCTCGCCGGCCGGGATGTTGAGGCGGTATCCGACGTAGCGCCGGGCCACGATCGCGTCGAAGCCGAGGCGGTCGCGGAGTTTCTTGCGCAGCTTGCTGACGTGGCTCTCGATCACGCTCTCGTCGAAGGTCGACTCGAAGATGCCGTAGACCGCGTTGAAGATCTGCGTCTTGGTGATCCACTTGCCGTGGTTGCTGACCATATACTCGAGAATGCGCAGCTCGCGGCGGGGCAGGGTGAGAGCGTGGCCCGCGATCTCGGGGTCACGTCCGTTGAAGAAGACCTGGATCCTGGTCTCGCAGGGCCTCGGCAGCTCGCCCACCCGGCGGCGCGCGATTGCGGCCGTTCGGGCGAGGATCTCGCGCAGGTGAATCGGTACATGGACGACGTCGTCGACGCCCGATTCGAACAGCTCAAGCGTGTTCTTGAGCATCTTCTGGCCGCTCATGGCGATGATGGGCGCCGAGGAGCGCTTGCGCATCGCCCGCGGCAGGCTTCCGCGGGCATCGCAGTCCCCGAGGAGAAAGGCGTCGACCGCCGCCAGATCCGGTTCGCTCGCAGATTGCAGCCAGTCCCAGAATTCTCCGGAAGAGAAGCCGATCGACGATACACCTTCGCGAACGAGCCCTCCAACGTAGCTGTTCGTGACGCTCTCGCGATCATCAACGATAATATACATTAGTCTTTCGCCCCTGTTTCGCACTTGTTGCGGCCGGATGGTTGTTGTGATGCCCGGCTCGGCAACCATGCTGTTTGACGATATTTCCATCCCGCGAACCGTTATTATGGTTTCGATATTCGCGGGCAGCCCTACGCATTCAGTGCCTGCGTGTGCAGGCCTGCTACTTCGACTCGATACTGAACGCTTACTGCGTGAGGCTCGGCGGGTGTCTTACGGATCACCTCGCGGAGCGGATTGAGACAGACCTAGAACAGTTGCGCCAACTTGCCGATTGCGTCCGAACGCACCTGAACTGTGTCGATCTCCTCGCCAACTGGCGAGAATCACTTGAGTAGGACCGTAACAATTGCCGATTTCCGATCAAGCGCGCGCAGCAAAGCGGTTGCTATGCGTGTTTGATGCTGTTGATTCGTTTCTGGTTGTTTCTTTGTATGTTCGATCGCATCAGTTGATTTGGTGATCGAACTAGTTTTGCACCGTAGCGTTTCTAAAGTTCCGCATCCCCGCGTAATCACAGCTGTTTTGCGCGGTGCTGCGGGTCATGCGCATAGCGGGGTTTTCAACCCGGGATTGACTCTCCTGCTGGTGTTTCCCCATGCGACAATTCGACTCATGTATGGCGAGGCGACTCCAGCTTGGCGAAATCTTGGCGAGTGTGTGTCTTTCGAGTCGCACTCTCGCCACGTCCATGACGCTTTTGACTCATGCGACGTCGCATCGGGCGCGATGAAAAGTTTTCGCTGCGCACGTTTCAGGCAAGCTTCGGCAAATAACTTCACCGTTCGATAGATCGAACCGAACGGAGCATTTTCACATGTTGTCCGATGGACAAGCTCGTCCCAACGCGACCGCTGATGTTTCCGCGGCGGCGAAGCCGGCTCCGGATGCGCGCGATACAAGCACGACACAGACGGCCAAGCCCGCTGCAAGCGCGAAGCGTGTGTCGGCTGCGGCGAACGACGAGACCCTGGCGAAAGAGGCGCTCGAGGGGCTGAAGCGTATTCGCGCCAAGGCGCGCCTCGACAAGATGGCGATACCGAAGCCTGCGCCGACCGTGATGAAGCCGGCCGTGATCGTGGCCAAGCCGCCGCCGCCGCGTCCGACATGGGTCGCGCCGCTCGCAACACTGGCGGTCGCTGCGATCCTGGTGGTCTGCGCCTGCACCGGCGTGATCGCCTATCTCACCACGCAGCCGGCCCAAAGCAACGTGGCCGCCAATACGGAGATCAGGAATCTGCGCGAGACTGTCGCGCTGCTGCGCAAGCAGGTGTCGGGCGTGTCCGAAAATCTCGACGGCCTGCGCACCGCGGTCGATCAGTCGAGCAAGGCGACCAACGATCGCTTCGGCAGGTTCGCCGAGAATCTGGACCGTATCGAGCGGGTGAGTTCGTCCTCGACGGTGAAGCTGGACAAGCTCGCCCAGGCTCAGGCGCAAGCGCCGGCGCCGGCGGCCGTCGCCTCGCAGCCGCCCTCGCAGACGATGCCGATGATGGCCTCGGTTGCCGCGCCCGAGATCACGGGTTCGGTTCCTCCGTCGGCGCCGCGCAAGGTGGTCAAGGGCTGGTCGGTCCGCCAGGCCTATGAGGGAATTGCGATCCTGCAAGGTCCGAACGGCGTCATCGAGGCCGTGCTTGGACAGCAGGTACCCGGGCTTGGCCGCATCGAAGAGATCAAGAACGAGAACGGCCGTCTGGTCGTGGAGTCCAGCGGCGGCGTCATCTACTCGTCACGCAAGGCGACGCCGTGATCGAGGGCCGCCTCCTATTGGCGATGATGCTCGAAGCTGGTGCATAGCAGATCGATCTCCGCCTCGGCGATCGGCGCGCGAAACAGGCGGCAGCTGAACTCGGCGGCGCCGGGCTTGCCGTCCGTGGCGGTGCGATCTTCGCGCAGGAAGATGCATCGCTTGCAGACGTCGGTATGGTGCCGCTGCTCGGCCGCGTCCGCCTGATCGAGCACGTGCCGGAGCGTGTCGCGAAAGCGGATCTTGGCCTCGTCGTCGAGGACGGCGATCGGTTCGAGGAGAACGCTGATGGGGTCGCGCACCAGGAACTTCTTGCCCTGCTGCGTCACGCTCAGCGTCACCGATCGCTTGTCCGTCGCGGAGCGCTTTCGCTCCAGATATCCGAGCCGCTCGAGTTCGCCGATAATGAAAGAGGCGGTGCCGCGCGTGGTGCCGACGTAGCTCGCGAGCGCCGAGGGCGTCCGCGAGAAACGGTTGGCGCGGGAGAGAAAGCGCAGGGCCATCCATTCGCGGTCGCGCAAGCCATGCTTGGTGCCTTCGAACCACAGGATGCGAGCCATCTGTCCCAACAATTCAATCGCTTCGCGAGCTAAAATCATTTCAGTTCCAGGTCGGACAAGCTTTATTCAATTGAGCCTTTGGTAGCGCAATCTGGGTGGACGAGAATGAAGTTCTCGGGCGATTCTTCCTCCGTTGCCGGATGGAAGGACCGCGCTCGGGAAGTTGCATCCGTTCTGCAGATGGAACTTCCGGCCGTGGAACTAGAGCGTCACACAGAAAGTTCGAGTAAATCGCACGGCTCAACTCTTTCGAAAATTTCAATCAAATCACGAGAGCTTGCGCGTGAATTGACGGTGATGTGCGACGCCTGAGCAACATGATGTGTCATTGTCGCCACTGCGAGGCCCATTTGTTGCGGCCTGGAGTTTCGAATACGCAAAAGGGCGCATCACCGGTAACGCTTGGCGGTGTGGCTGGCCGGGAGAGAACCCTCTCTTTCGGTTAATGGATGTTGCGACGCAATGCAGCCAGACGGTTAAGTCCGGCAAACGAGCGAATCCAGGGAGTCAAAGTGTCGTTGGGAATTGAGCAAGCGGCGCCGTTCAACGTCAAACGAGCAGCATTCGCAGCCACCATCGGCAACATGCTCGAATTCTACGACTTCATTACCTACAGCTTCTTCGCCATCCAGATCGGCCATACCTTCTTCCCGACCGGAAGCGAGTACGGCAGCCTGATGCTGTCGCTGGCGACGTTCGGGGCCGGCTTCGTGACGCGGCCGATCGGCGGGATCGTGCTCGGCATCTATTCCGACCGGATCGGCCGGCGGCCCGCCATGCTGCTGAGCTTTGCGTTGATGGGAGCTGCTATCCTGACCATCGCGCTCACGCCGTCCTATCGCATGATCGGCGTCGCCGCGCCCATCATCGTGATTGCGGCGCGCATGGTGCAGGGCTTCGCCCTCGGCGGCGAGGTCGGACCGACGACCGCCTATCTCCTCGAGATTGCGCCGCCCGAGCATCGGGCGCTGGTCGTGGCATGGCAGCCGGCGAGCCAGGAGATCGCGGCGACCGCCGGCGCGCTGGTCGGTGTCATCCTGAGCACGACCATGGCGCCGGAGATGCTGGACTCCTACGGCTGGCGGGTGGCGTTCCTGATCGGGGCCGTCTGCCTGCCGTTCGGGCTCTGGATGCGGCGGACACTGCCCGAGACGATTCCGCATGCCGATGCCGGTGTCGCAGCGAAAGAGCGCACGGGTCACCTCTCGCAGGTCCGGCGTCACCTCGGCATCATCGCGCTGGCCTTGATGATCCTGGCCAGCGGCACGATCTCGACCTATGTCACGCAATACATGACGACCTATGCGCAGAATACCCTGCACGTGTCGTCGACACTGGCTTTCGCCGTGTCGCTCGTCAGCAACGGCATTCAGTTCGTCGGTGCACTGGCCGGCGGATGGCTCGCCGATCGTCTCGGCCGCAAGCCGATCATGATCTGGCCTCAGCTCGCAACCCTCCTGCTCACCTATCCGACCTTCCTGTGGATCGTCCATGCACCGGGCGCGCTGTCGCTCCTGATCGGCTTCGGCGTGCTATCGATCATCGGCTCGCTGCCGTTCACGGCGTTCTATGCGACCTTCACCGAAGCGCTGCCCCAGAACATCCGCGGAGGCGTGTTCGCGACCGTCTACGCGGTGGCGATCGCGAGCTTCGGAGGTACGGCGCAGCTCGTGGTCACCTGGCTCCTCCACGTCACCGGCAATCCGCTGGCACCGGCCTGGTACCTCCTGCTTGCGGCGATCGTCGGACTTGTCGCAATGAGCCTGATGCCCGAAACGGCGCCGCTGAAAAGACGTCAGGGCTTGGCCTGAACGCGAACATGCTCGCAGGCTGGTGATTTGCGTTTCGCCGGCAATTATCGGCGAATGCGCCGCCTGAGGAATCAGGGCCAAGCATCAGGAAGGATCGACCGATGAGCTTCGAAACCACCATGACATCCGACGTCGTCGGGCTGACGAAAGTCGCCCCGGTCTCGCGCCGCGGATTCATGAGCGCCACCGCGGCCGTCGCTGCCGGCTACACGCTTGCGGCCGGTCCGGTCCGCGCCGAAATCATCACGACAGATACCGGCGGCCTCCAGGCTGGCGACGCCAGGATCAAGGTCGGGTCCGAAGAGATGCCGGCCTATTTCGCGCGCCCGGCCGGCAACACCAAGGCGCCGGTGATCATCGTGGCGATGGAGATTTTCGGCCTGCACGAATACATCAAGGACGTGACACGGCGCCTCGCCAAGCTCGGCGCATTCGCGGTCGCGCCCGACTATTACTTCCGCAAGGGTGTCGACCTCACCAAGGTCACCGACATCAAGGATCTGCTGCCGGTCGTTAATGCCAAGCCGGACGCCGAGCTGCTGTCCGATCTCGATGCGACGGTGGCGTGGGCGGGATCGCAAGGCGGCGACACCACGAAGCTCGGCATCATCGGCTTCTGCCGGGGTGGCCGCAATGTCTGGGAATACGCTGCCCCCAGTGGCACCCTCAAGGCCGGTGTCGCGTTCTACGGTGCGCCGGTCGATCCCGCCAATCCGGTGTGGCCGAAGAGTCCGCTTCAGCTCGCCCCCGAGATGAAGGCGCCGGTGCTCGGCCTCTATGGCGGCGCTGATACCGGCATTCCCGTGGCCCAGGTCGAGCAGTTCAAGGCGACGCTCGAGCAGGACAAGAAGATCGCCGAATTCAAGATCTATCCGCAGGCGCCGCACGGCTTCCATGCCGACTATCGCGGCAGCTATCGCAAGGATGCGGCGGAAGACGCCTGGAAGCAGGCCCAGGCCTGGTTCAAGAGGTACGGCGTGTTGAGCTGACGCCAGATTCGCAAAGGGCGGCCTGAGCGGCCGCCCTTTCTATTCCAGCGCGCCGGTCTTACTTCACCATCGCGCCATAGACGATGTCCTGCACCTGCTCGCGATAGTATTTCCTGAGCTCGCCCGGCGCCGCCGTTCCCACCACCACGACGAGACGCTCCTTGGGATCGCAGAAGAACTGCGTCCCGTAGGCGCCATTCCAGGTGAACTCGCCGGGATTGCCGGGGACCGACGACTGCCCTTCGCTGGTCCGGACCGCGACCGCGAGACCAAAGCCGAAGCCGGCGCGATGCGGCTCGATGTTGGCCACATTGTTCTTGATCTCGGGACCGAGGTGGTTGGTCGTCATGTGATGCACGGTCTTCGGGGAAAGAATGCGCTGGCCGTCGAGCTCGCCGCCGTTGAGCAGCATCTGGCCGAAGCGGATGTAATCGCCCATCGTCGCGAATGAGCAGGCGCCGCCGCAATCGAACTTGGTCGGGGTGTCCAGCAGCTTGATGGCTTGCGGCTTGCCGGTCAGCGGATCGTTGGCGAACGGGCGGGCGAGGCGAGGGCGCTGCGCGTCGGTCGGGTGGAAGGTCGCGTCCTTCATGCCGAGCGGCTGCCACACATTGGCGGCGAGATAGTCGCCGAGCCTCTGCTCGCTCACCTTCTCGACGACGGCGCCGAGCACGTCGATCGAAAAACCGTATTCGAACTCGGTCGAGGGCTGATGCGCCAGCGGCAGTTTTGTGATGCGGCCGATGAAGGCCTCAGTGTCGCCTTCCACCGCCGGCGCGACGCCATCGGGGTATTGCCGCGCTACCGGACTCGATGAGTCGGGGCGGCCGCCATACATCAATCCGGACGTATGCCGGTAGAGATCGTGGACGAAGATCGGGGACGCCTGCGGTTCGAGCTTGAGCGAGCCATCGGCCCCGGTCGCGCCGACCTTCATGTCGGCAAAGCCGGGATAGTAGTCGGACAGCTTGGCCTGGAGCGGCAACTGGCCTTTCTCCATCAGCGTCAGGCCGGCGACCGCCGCCATCGGCTTGGTCATCGAGGCCAGCGCGAAGATCGCGTCGACCGGCATCGGCGTGCCCYTGTCCGGATCGAGCATGCCGTAAGCCTTGTAGTGCACGAGCTTGCCGTCCCGCGCCACCGCGACGACGGCGCCGGGAACGCGCTTGGCGGCGATCTCGCGCGCGAAGAAGCTGTCGAGCCGCGCGAGACCCTGCTTCGAGAAACCGGCGTCATCAGGGTTGGCTTCGGGCAGTGGTGCGGCGCGCGCCGCACCGAACGTGATGACGGCAGCCGCCGCCGCGATCATGGCGATCGTCTTGTTCATTGCATCCTCCCAAGGCGAGCTCGTTCTGTGGTGGCTCGCCGAGCGGCTAGATCACGGCTGCGCCTGAGCGAAGTCAAGCGCGGGTGGGGCATGTCTGGGACGCGTCGGAGATAACCGGAACCTATCGCCCTTGCCCGGTGCGCCACAATGCATCCAGGCCATGCCGATAGGTCGGATGGGCAAGCGTGACACCGAGCTCGTGCTTCAGTTTCGCGTTGGAGACCCGGGCACTGCTGGCATAGAAGCTGCGGGCCATCGCCGACATCTTGGCCGTCTCGAACGGCTCTTCGGGCGGCGGCGCAAGGTCCATCAGCTTCGCCGCATAAGCGATCACATCCTGCGGCGGCGCCGGCTCGTCGTCGCAGACGTTCCAGGTGCCGCCGTCACTGTGCTTCACCGCGGCCATGATCGCGCTCGCGATGTCGTCGGCGTGGATGCGGTTGAAGACCTGTCCCGGCTTGACGATGCGCCGGGCCGTCCCCGCCCGCAGCGTCATCAGTGCGTTGCGGCCGGGCCCGTAGATGCCCGCAAGCCGCAGGATCGCGACGTCGCCGCGCGCCGCGGCGGTCCAGGCTTGCTCCGCCGCAACGCGCGTTCGCGTGCGGTCGAGGGTGGCCTGCGGCGGCGTGCTCTCGTCCACCCAGCGGCCTGCGTGATCGCCATAGACGCCGATGGTGGAGAGATAGACGATCTTCCGCCGCCGGCGCGCGAGCGCGTCGCCAAAGGCCGTAGCTGCCGGGTCGCCCGCGCTGCCGGGCGGGATCGATATGAGAAGGACATCGGCGTCGCGGACTCGCTCGACCACCTCGCGGGCCGGACTGCTGCCGGAAAAGGCATGCACCTCGATGCCGGCAAGGTCGTTTCGCTTCCCGGGATCGCGCACGGTGCCGGCGATATGCGAGAATGCGCCGCCGAATTGGCCGACGAAATGCCGGGCACTGTAGCCGAGGCCGAGGATGAAGAGCCGCATGCGCCTGCCGTGCTGGAGTTCCCGCTCGCGCGAGCTGCGCGCCGTTCGCTCATAAGGGATTTTTGGGTCCGGCAAAAGATATTGCAATTTTACTCGCCGGCCAGGGCAGGCGATGCTCGCTTGTCAGGAGGGAGGCCTCGGTCATGCAGGCAGAAGCGCCGGCCGCAGTGCCATGCGGTGCCGCGGAGTTGATCGGGCGCGCCGCCGCGCTGATCTTCGATGTCGACGGCACGCTGGCCGAAACCGAGGAGCTGCATCGGCAGGCCTTCAACCACGCCTTCGTTCGCCACGGTCTCGACTGGCAGTGGGACCGGGCCGTCTACAAGGAGCTGCTGCGTGTCACCGGCGGCAAGGAGCGCATGCGCGCCTTTCACGCGAGGCTGCAGGTCGCGCCGCCATTGCCGGATGCCGATATCGCAGCCCTCCACCGCAGCAAGACCGCGCATTACGCCGAGCTGATCGAAACCGGCTGCTGTCCCTTAAGGCCCGGCGTGGCGGATCTTCTCACTGCCGCGAAGGCCCGCGGCCAGCGGCTCGCGATCGCGACCACCACCTCGCACGGCAATATCGATGCGCTGCTGTCGCAAGCGCTGGGAACGCGCTGGGCGGCGGATTTTGATGCGGTCGTCGCCGGCGACGATGTCCGCCACAAGAAGCCGGCGCCGGATGTCTATCTGGAAACCCTGGCGCGGCTGAAGCTGGGCGCAGCCGACTGCGTCGCGATCGAGGATTCCCGCAACGGTCTGATCGCGGCCTCGCGGGCGAACATTCCGGTGCTCATCACCAGAAGCATGTTCTTTCGGGACGATGATTTCAGTGCGGCGCAGGTCGTGCTGGACGATTTGTCGGAATTCGGGGGCTCAAGACAAAAAACTGAAAAACAACCCCATGCACAGTAGTAAGCGCCGGCCGGCTCGCGGCGGTCAGTGGACGCGGTGGCTCGTTCTATCGTCTTCAGTCTGCTCGACAATCTGCGCGATTGGGCTCGACTGGTGGTGCACCAGCCGCCAGCCGTCGCCGACACGCCGAAAATGGTTGGCAGCGGCCAAAGCGGTGCCGTCGACGATCTCGATGCAGAGCACGCGCGCGCTGTCGCCGTCGACGATCGCCTGCGGTTCGGCGCAAACGATCTGCGGCCGCTCCGGATTTTGCAGGATGTCGCGCCAGCTGCCGATCACCGTGGCCCGGCCGATGATGGCCGGCCAGCCGGGATGGATGCAGGAAATGGCGTCGTCATCCGCCCACATCCGCTCCAT
>NZ_JBFRFR010000097.1:0-26269 GCF_052114925.1 Bradyrhizobium sp. 2TAF36
CCGGAAAGTGCCTCCAAAAGCGCAATATCGCGTCGCGATACCCACTTTGGCCAGTCATTGGACGCTCCGACGCGAGACATCGGCCGCCTGCAACGATTGGCGACCACGGCCGCGTGCCGACCTATCCGTTTGCACACACCCAAGACCCAGACCGGACCACCCGTTCGCCGCGCAGGCATTGGGCTTAGGCTCGACCGGTCCTCGCGCTAGTTTGAAGGACCTCCTGTTGCCAGACAGAGCGGTCGTCCCCATCGTATAGTGATCAGAAACCGCCAGCACGAAAAGACCAGACTACTGGCGATTGCCGCGCTTGCGCCGCCTGCTTGGGCGGAAGGGCGGAGGTACGGGTGCCAGGGCGAGCCCCTGGTACGGTATGGCAATCATCCCTCGACCATGGCCGATGAGTGCCGGTCATGCCAGTCCCGTGGATTATCGAAGAGCTGATCTATGGCCAAAAGCATTCTTGTCATCGTTGCYATTCTCGCAATTTCTACTTCTGGCGCTTTGGCCGCACAGAGGACCCATCATGGCCGCGCGTCGCCTGCGCCGTCGCCGAGCGAGGGGTCGAGGGGGCTGAGCCCATATGCTGTGGGCCCAGGTAATTCCAACGACCGCGACCTGTACATCAAGAACCTGCGCGACTCCGGGTATAATCCGGAGAACAACTTCAACAGGTTCGGGAACGAGCAGGCAGCACCTTATGGGGGCGGCTAAACCTCGAATCCCCTTAACCCGGTACCGGCGCGGCTGCCGTCGCTAGGCCCGCCAAAACGGCTTTTCGAGTTCGTGTGCGATGTCGCTCCGGGAGACGCCGATATCGTGCAGGTCGGGCTCGGTCCAGCGTGCGAGCTCCCGGCGATCGCGATAACGCGGCCGCCAGAGATGAAGGGTCGCGCCAACGCTGGCCCAAACCTCGTAGAGGTTGAGGAGAGCCTTGATATCAGCGGAGATCAGGCGTGTTGAAGCAAACTTCACAGCTTTATCTCCCTCTATAAGTTCGGGAGGACTGTATCGCTGTGCTACTGACAGCATACTGTCAGCAGCAGGTAGCATCTCTGGCCCAAGGAACGGAGATGCCCTGGCTTCGGCTGGCAATCACTTTGCGTCATGTCTTCTTGGGAAGTCCGATGTTGGCCCATCAGCGAAGTGACGACACCGCTGAAGGAGGTCCGCTTAGCGAGGCGGTGCGGACTGGATTTGCTCGCTCTGAGTTCTTCGCATTTTGACCCGAAGTCGACCTTAAACTCGTAACCAGCGAGAGGCTGATCGCAGCTTAGCAGAGTCCTTGGTGGGACTTAGCACAAGCGGCACGCCCCCCAGGATGCGCAGCAACCCGCGCAACCGCCGAACCCCCAGCCACCATAGCCCCAGCCATCGAACCCGATGTCGTCATCGAACCCGACGTCGAACCCGCAGCCGCCGCAACCGCAACCACGGAAGCCACGGCAACCACGGAAGCCACCGCAACCTCGGATGCCAACGAACCCGCTACCACCGCAACCTCGAATGCCAACGAGCCCGCCACCACCGCAACCTCGGATGCCAACAAACCCACCACCACCGCAACCTCGGCCGCCAACAAACCCGCCGCCGCCGCAACCTCGGCCGCCAACAAACCCGCCGCCGCCGCAACCTCGGCCGCCGCCGCACCCCCCGCCACCATGGCCGCACCCGCAACCACCGCACCCCCGCGCTAGCTGCACGCCGCCGCCAAAGTTTTCTCTATCGAAAAGATGGAACGTGGCCAGACTGACGTCGGCCATTTCCTCTTCGCCAAGAAAGAAGCGCTGATTTGGCGAGGTGTTGGATTGCGGGATACCGGTAGCGGGCATCGTGGATGCGGATGCGCTACTCGCCAGCGAAAGACCCAGTCCGGCCGCACCTAGCACCTTCACGGTGGCGGCTTTGGCTGTGCGCTTCTGCTTCGAAGCTTGCTTGACCCGTGGCATGATCGCACCCTCCGTAGTTCTTGTGAAAGCGCTCTGCAAGAGTGCGCTCGGCGAAACCGGCGCGCAAGGGTTACCTGTGCCATAAAATGCGAAACATCTCATCGAGCTCCATTCATCTTCAGAACCGAGATCGACACATGACCGCTTTTGGTTGAGCAGAATCACGCCAGCTGACCAGCGCAAGAGGCGTCGCGATGTCGGCTGTCTACGGGAAAGCGGACGTCACACGATGGTTGGGCTGACCGCAGCTTTTGACCCAAAGCGGAAATCACTAGCTCGGTACCCCGCTTAGGTGAAATGTCGTAGCAAGGATGCGCCAGCCGTCGGGGGAGCGAACAAGGTTGTACGACTGCCGCCATTGCCTTGTGACGCTTCCATCCGGTCGGAGGTTTTTCCACGTTACAGTTCCGAGAGCACTGCGTTCGCCTATAGGAACAGCCACTACATCGTGCAGAGTTCCACTTTCGGCCCCTTCGCGCCGGTAGGTGTCGGCCACTCCTTGGAAAAACCGCGCAATCTCGTCACGTGACTGAAAACAATGTATCGACCCGTCACCCCGCATGGTGATGCAGGGAGCGCAGTAGAGTTTGGCGATTTGATCACCATCCCAGGTGGTGAATGTCTCCATGTATTTGTTGAAGAAGGCAGATATCTCGACTTCAAGCGCCTCCGGCATGATTTGTCTCCAGAGCTTTCATGTTCTGCGACGAGCAAGCCAACCCGAATTGTCTTGGGTTGCGATACAGCGCACGCGGAATTCGGATGGCGACATGCCGTTCAGCCGATCCGCTGCTGGGTCCAACTCCGCGCAACTGGCCTGCTCTACAGTTACGATCTGATCCGCGGCCAACCAAGCTACGATTGGAACTGAAGGGCCAATGATTACGAGATAGGCCAAGCCGAGAGCGGGAGACCAACGTTCAATACCAAGCCCCGTCCGGAAGACCACGGCCATTCCTAAGCCGAAGCACGCGATCCAAACGGCAAGCCAACAAGCAGAGATCATTCGTCTCTCCCCGCTCCAACAGTGTGCGCAATGTTACCGTTGACGCCCATCTCTCGCCAGAAGACAGTTTGCACCGAAGGGGCAATGCACTTGACCGATTCTGGATGGTTAAGCTCACCTGCCCGTCAGGTGTTGATGGAAACGACGAGGTCATTGAATGCAAAAGGCTGATCGGCGATGTCGCCTATTGGCCCCAAGCAGCGGTTGATGGATGTGTGGGCGCTCTAGCACCCGTCGTCTACTTCCAAGACGGTCGACAGGAAGCTGGAACGAGCCAGATCACATGCAATCGGTTTCGAGAACGAGGTGCCAAACCATCTACTCGTCAACGAACCATCGTTGGTGACCCAGGGGATTGGCGGCAGTTGCGGCAGATAAGATGCATACGGCATCACTTTCGCAAGCGTCACTCTGACCAGATACTTTTCTAGAAAAGCCTCGTTCATTCCGCCGTCCAGTCCGCTATAGATCGGGGCTGYCGGSACGTTGTCATTGAGCAATCGCGCGAATTCGAGTTCGTCGGTACGTTGCTTCTCAAGCGCCCGCCGCGCAATTTTGGAATCCACRACAAACGCGGGGCATTTATCGGTGGGACTGAACACGAGAGGATACGGCGAATTTGGTGGAGCTTGCGCATCGAACACATAGCGTCGATTGCACACGYCCACCTTAGGTTCGAGATGCGTCGTCTCGAAGTGATCGTTGCCGACTTTGAGCATTTTCCAGAAGGAGAGGTTCGGGCTATTTCGATGCTGCGCCAGGTTTGCCGGCGTCAGGCGGAATGGATAAGCCTGGACCTGAAAGGACGGTCGGCCGCCGAGGGAGTCCCGCGCTAGCGAATAGATCTCGCTTATCTGTTCGTCGGTCATGGCATAGCAACCGCTCGAYGAGCAGTCGCCATGGATCATGAGTAAGYTGCCGTCGCGATTGTTTGCCTTGTCGAAGCTGTTGGGAAAGCCSACGTTGATCGCRAGATGGTAATCGGAGTTGGRATTCATCAGCTCGGGAGTAATCGTATAGAACCCCTCTGGAGCCTGACGGTCACCCTCCTTCAGTTTCGGCCCGAGATCCCCCGACCACCGACAGATCGGGTACACCTTGAGGATTTTGAAGAGGCCGGTGGTGTCCTGTTTCCAGACTTCGAGCTCCGCCTCTTGCTTGAAGACGCGCACAAGGATAGGCGAGTATTTTGGCATCKTCTTTTGTCGGAGCAGCGAGAGCAACTCGGGTGGTAGCTCCTTTGTAGCCTTGGCCGGCAAGCGGTTGCTGTTTTCGCCAAGGCAGGTGRCCGGCGACAACGCCGCGAAAAAAGCTGCAGTCAGCACAAGCGCACGGAGTGCCGTGGCGCCGATCAYGACCTTACCTCGGGCGTGGAATCTGCTCATTTGGGTAGCGTGTAGTCAGTGGGTTCGTAAGGCAAGCCCAGATGGACGCAGYCACCGGAGAAGTTCGAGCTTATCGTTGGCCTTGGGGATGCCAAGACGCTCGGTCTCGTCGTCCGCTTCTGGCCCATCAGCGAAGTGGCGACACCTTTCATTGAGGTCCGCCTGGTGAGGTAGAGCGGACTGACTTTGCTCACTCTGAGTTCTTCGCATTTTGATCCAACTGAGACATTGGCGGTCCACTGCGCAACGGCTTTGAAGCCGGTTTCAGCCCTATCCGAATATTCGTGTTAGCCGCTAAGGCTGGTGGAAGGGCTGCGCGCTCAACGTTTCGGGGTGCGCCCGCGGATGTGGTCAAAGCCTTGCTTGATTGCGGCGAAGCGCGCTTCGATCATCGGCTCAAATTCGAGGTCGGTGAAGATATATGGCAAGTCCTTTTCGACGCCTTCGCGGACGAGTTCGCCGACATAGTTGGGTTCTATGCCCTGAGAGATGCGTTCCCGGAGCATATTGATCCACTCGGCACGTGGGCCCGAAGTCGGCAAGGGAGGAAGCGCCCCCTCGAAGCGTTTGGGGAGATTGCGTCTCGAGTCCATGATTTGAGTGCGGATGATCCCTGGACACAGCACCGATACGCCAATCCCTCGGGGCGCGAGTTCACGCCGCAGGCCCTCGGACAGCGCGACAACGCCAGACTTGGAGACGTTGTATGCGTTGCTCTCCCCTGAAATGAGGCCAGCGATCGAGGCTGTGGAGACGATGTGTCCACCCTCGCCATGCTGCTCGATCAACGGCCCGAAAATCTCGATCCCCCAAATGGTCGCCATCAGGTTGACGCCCAAGGTCCAGTTCCACGACGCCTCGGTCCAGGCGCCATAAGGCCCACCGCCGCCGACGCCCGCGTTGTTGACGAGGATATGCACCTTGCCATAGCGAGCAGTCGTGGCTTCGGCGGCCGCCGCGAGTTCGGCTTTGAGTGAAACGTCCGCTTTCACGCCGTCGACATCGACGTTGGTGAGCCTCAGTTGCTCGAGCGCTGCGGACAGAGCCGCTTCTTCAATGTCGCAAAGCATGACCTTCGCCCCCGCTTGGGCGAAGGCGGTCGCGATCCCCAGTCCAATGCCTGACGCTGCACCGGTCACGAACACAGTCTTTCCAGCGAGTTCCTTCACGCGCGTTCTCCCCGTGCAAGCGGATACCCTCGCGCCAAAACGCCAAGTGTACCCGGACGCCATATGACCGCGTTTTCGAGGGATTGGGAAGCGTGCCGGATCGTGGCCCATCATTGACATGGGCAACTAGGTATCAACGTCGTCTTCCATGCGCATGGCGGACGCGACAATTCAGGAGCATACATCTACTTCTGCGCTCGTGCCTTGGACGCAACGCGGCGCTTTGGGGGCGCGCTGTCACAAGCGTCGGCACCCGAGGCGTCTCCGGCAGAACGACGAGCATGAAGACCCGAGGAGAGTCACGCGTTGGCCGTGACGCGTAAGGTGTCATGGAAAGTTCGAGACGCCATCTCGACGGCGCCTCGAATCCAACCGGTCATCTGGCCATCCGTTCGAACTCCATCTGATCCGGTGACTTGCGGCTTAGCGTTACCTGCAGATATGGCGGTTGCCGTCCCACCCGAGGTAGGTGCTCGTCGCCGGATCGTAGGATCGATAACGCTCCGCGCAGGAACGTGAAGCAGTGCCATCCGCGCGAGCCATGGCGCTGTCCGCGCCTTGCGCAGGAGCTGCGCCATCCGGCAACTCGAGGCCCAGCCGACCGGCCGGCGTCAGCGTGCCGTTCAGGTTGCGATTGGGGTTCTCGGCCTCGTACGTGTCGGGATGGCTGCTCGCAAAGCCGGATTGCGCGTAGGCGGTGCTTGCGGTCAGGCCCGACAACAAAGCCACGGCAGCGAGAATTTTAAGTCCAGTCATGGTCCATCTCCATCATTGCCCGGTGCAATCGTGCTGCCGGTGCGAGAGGAGTTGGATCGACATCTGCGCTGAACAAGCTCGCTTGATCCCATGCGCGCGACCTGACGCGATCTCGTCGTTCAAATGCAGAAAGAATCGTTTGCTTGCGGAACGCAAAAGAATGGTCCACCGCCGCCATGCTCTCGTGCCCCGGGCGCAGCGCAGCGTCACCTCGACGGTGCGCTTGCGCGCGACCGGCGGGCGACGCTGGGCTAGCTGCGGCCAGCGCTGGCCGACATCGGGTCCAGGTTCAACTGAAACAGAAAGCCAGCGGGCGGTATGGACTAGCGACGTCCTGATCGCTTGAGTTCGGCAACTTTAAACCTGTTGCCGGCCTGCAGGCTGCTGCAAAACCAGTGGGCCTTGTTTCGGTTTTCGCCCAGGAACACCTTGGTTTCAACGCAACCCTCGTAGGATGTATGGGTGATGGTGTCTCGGCACGTTGGCGAGAAAGGTCCATAGTTCGTACCGCCGCCCGACTCGCTGCATCCGACCCAGGGATCTTTGCCGCTTGGGAAGCTTGATGCACAGCCACCGTTGCAGCTGCTGGCGACTTTCTCCAGGCTGGCAATCCTCCCCATCACCGAGCCCGGCGCATACGAAGGCGTGCTCGCGGTTGACGTTCGAGCGGTTGACGCAGTCCGACGCGGCGCCGTTGTGTTTGCTCCCCGCTCCGACACGTGCGGCTTTGCCACCTGTTTCGGCGCGTCGACCGTGACAGGGGGAATCGTGGCGGCGGACCCAGTCGGGATTTGCGACGCTGCCGGGGCGCACAGCAAGGCAGTTGATAAGACAGCGACGGCTGAGGGCACGACAAAGCTTGACGAGAATTTCATGAGCATGTCCTTCCCAAATTCGGGACGGAGATGCCGCCCCGGTAAATGCACGGTAACATACATTTCGGATTGGGCAACCGAGGGTTGAGGGGGCATCTGCCTATAAACTCGCCATTCACACAAAGCGTGGCCCTCGGCGGAACGGCTCTGGATTGCTCCGTCGCAAGAACTCCCCGCAACGACGGCGTGGAGAAAGAGCAGCGCGTCAACTTCGGTCTCGTGCCCCGGACGCAGCGCAGCAACGTTGCGCACTGCAGCGCGTCCGGGACACAGGAGACTTGCCGCGAGATTCCGCTGCCTGCTCGCAGCAATCGGCTCCGTGTTTTTTTGGAAACGCGCCGGCTTCGTGAAATACGCGATCAATTTGCGATCGTACAACGAGAAGCCGCGCGTTGAGAGTCGGTGAGGTGTTCACGGGCAATTGTTGTCGATCATGACCGATAGATGCAGGTCGTGAGCGACGACGTGGAGGCGTTTCACTTCTCCGAAAGCTCATCGAAGTTCCAGCGCGGTGGACCGACGAGGAAGAAAAAATGAAACAGGGGACGCCCACAATGATCGGCCTGCGACGCAGGGAATTTCTTGCTGGGACGGCCCTGCTGCTGTTCAGCGCGACGACCGTCAAAGCCGCCACAATCGCAGGGAGGTTGCCCTGGGCTCCAAATGCGGGAAATCCGCCGCCGCCAATCAAGCTTGGGCCGTGGGAGTTTTTCAACGGCGAAGAAGGCAGAGCCATGGAGGCACTCGTTGATTGCATCATCCCGCCGGATCCGGAGACGCCGGGCGGCAAGGATGCCGGCTGCGCCGTGTTCATCGACCGGCAGCTGGCTGGGCCTTACGGCCGGCAGGAGGGATTGTATGTGCGCCCACCGTTTCAGGCCGGCCTGAAGAATCAGGGCCATCAGTCGGCGAACGGTCCGGCACAGGATTATCGGGACGGTCTCGCTGCATTCGATCGTGCGTGCAAGCAGCACAGTGGTGGAAAGCCCTTCGCCGAGCTCTCCGGCGACGACAGGATCGCGCTTCTGAAGGCGGTCGACAAGGGCGAGCTCAAGCTCGACGGCGTCGACGGCAAGGCGTTCTTCACGCAACTCGTCAAGGACGCCCAGATGGGATTTTTCGCGGACCCGATCTATGGCGGGAACCGCGACATGGTCGCGTGGAAGATGATCGGCTATCCGGGCGCGCGCTACAACTATCTCGATTGGGTGAACCGCCACAACGAGCGCTTTCCGCTGCCGCCGGTTGGCATGACCGGCAACGCGCAATGGACGAGGTCGTAGCATGTCCCGAAGGCTTCCCAGGAAAGACGTCGTCATCGTCGGTTTCGGCTGGACCGGCGCGATCATGGCTAATGAGCTGACCGACGAGGGGCTCGAGGTCATCGCTTTCGAGCGCGGTCCATGGCGCGACGCGCCGACGGATTTTCCGCCGGGCTACATGCAGGACGAACTTCGTTATCGCATCCGGCACGAGCTGTTCCTGCGTCCGGACCAGCTGACGTTCACGTTCCGCAACAAGATGGACCAGACGGCGCTGCCGATCCGGAGCTGGGGCGCGTTCATGCCGCCGAACGGCGTCGGCGGCGGGGGCGTGCACTGGAATGCGGAAATGTGGCGGTTTCTCCCGTCGGATTTCGTGCTGAAGACACATCTGACCGAACGCTATGGCGCGGCGTTCCTGCCCCCGGATATGACGATCCAGGATTGGGGCGTGACCTATGACGAGCTCGAGCCGCATTACGATCGCTTTGAATATCTGTGCGGCACGTCGGGGACGGCCGGAAATCTGAGCGGCAAGATCATGGACGGCGGCAATCCGTTCGAAGGGCCGCGGTCCCGTCCTTATCCGACCCCGGCGCAGGCCCAGCCGTTCAGCCATACGCTGTTCGGGAAAGCCGCGCGCGAGCTCGGCTACAAGCCGTTCCCGCAGCCTTCGGGCAATCTCTCGCAAGCCTATACGAACCCGCTGGGCATGCGCCTTGGCCCCTGCACCTATTGTGGCTTCTGCGAGTGGTTTGGCTGCGGCAATTATTCMAAGGCCAGCCCGCAAACAACCATCCTGCCGCATCTCATTCGAAAATCGAACTTCAGCCTCCGCGACAATTCAGAGGTTGTTAGGATCAATGTCGATCGTTCAGGCAAGTGCGCTACCGGCGTGACATTCGTGGACTCGAGCGGCGAAGAATGGGAGCAGCAGGCCGACCTCGTGATCCTGTCGGCTTACACGATGTTCAACGTGCAGCTTCTTCTGCATTCGCAAGTCGGGCAGCCCTACGACCCCGTCACCAACACTGGGGTCGTCGGCCGAAACTACACCCACCAGACGATCTCGTCGGTCAATGGCTTCTTCGACAACAAGAAGTTCAACTTCAACCCGTTCATCGCATCGGGTTCGATCGGGATGTGTATCGACGAGTTCAACGGCGACAATTTCGATCACGGGCCGCATGGTTTCGTCGGCGGCGGCTATGTCGGCCAGGTGCAGACAGGTGCTCGTCCGATCGAAAGCACCCTGGTGCCGCCGGGAACGCCGGCATGGGGCGCCGACTGGAAGAAGGCGGTGAAGGACAATTATCTCAGCACGGTCAAGCCCGGCACCGGTGTGCATGGCAGCTTCTACGCCTACCGCGACATCTACCTGGATCTCGACCCCGCCTATAAGGACCGGTTCGGGCGTCCGCTGATGCGGATCACGATGGATCTCAAGGAGAACGAGATCAAGCAGAACAAGTTTCTCACCGACAAGTTCGCCGAGATCATCAAGGCGATGGGCGCTGAAAAGCTCGCCGTGCAGTATCGAACCGCGCCATACGACATAACGACCTACCAGACGACGCATCTCAACGGCGGTGCGATCATGGGGGCCGATCCCAAGACAAGCGTCCTCAACAAATATCTGCAGAGCTGGGATGTCCCGAATCTGTTCGTGATGGGGGCAAGCGCCTTTCCGCAGAACGCCGGCTACAACCCGACGCTCACGGTCGGCGCGCTCGCTTATTGGTCGGCGGCCGCGATCCGGAACCAGTACCTCAAGAATCCCGGAAGGCTGGTCGATGCGTAGGATTCCTCGCGTATGCACGCTCGTTTGCGCAGTGCTCGCTTCGGCGTCGCTGGCCGGCCGCGCGCATGCCGGCTCCGCAAACATGCAAGAGTTCACCCAGATCGAACGCGGGCGCTATCTGTCGATCCTGTCGGACTGTGCCGGCTGCCATACCGTTCCCGGCGGCAAGCCGTTTTCGGGTGGGCGGCCGATCGAAACGCCGTTCGGCAACATCATATCGCCCAATGTCACGCCCGATCTGGAAACGGGCATTGGAGCCTGGAGCGACGATCAATTCGATGCCGCGGTGAGAAAGGGTATCGGACGAACCGGCGCGCATCTCTATCCGGCCATGCCTTACAATGCGTACACCCGGATGTCGCGTGACGATGTGATGGCAATCCGGGCCTATCTGACTTCGCTGGAGCCGGTCCGAAATTCGCGCAACGCGGATACGCTTCCGTTTCCATTCAATATCCGCTCAACGATGATCGTGTGGAACGCGCTCTACTTCGCGGCAGGTGAATACAAGCCGGAACCGACCAAATCCGCCGAATGGAATCGCGGCAAGTTCATCGTCGACGGGCCGGCGCATTGCGGAGCCTGTCACACGCCGAAGACGCTGCTCGGAGGCGACCGAACCGATCAATATCTGCAGGGAGCAAATCTTCAGGGCTGGTCGGCGCCTGACATCACCAACAACCGGCGGACAGGACTGGGCAGTTGGACGGCAGACGATGTCGCGCTCTACCTCAAGACGGGGCACAATCGCGCTACCGCTGCGACAGGGCCGATGGCGGAGGCCGTCGAGCTGTCGACGTCCAGGATGAAGGATGAGGATACGAAGGCTATTGCGACGTATCTGAAATCATTGCCGGGCAACAAGGATGAGGCGAGGCTTGCCCCGGTGGGTGCGAACGTGATGGCGGCCGGAGGCGCGATCTACCGAGACCAATGTTCCGCCTGCCACGGGATCGAAGGCAAGGGCGTTCCACACCTGTTTCCCGCCCTCGCAGAGTCCACGATGGTGCAATCAAATGATCCCACAACGGCAATCCGAATGGTGCTCCGTGGTGCGCGAAGCGTCGGCACCAAGGCCGAGCCGACGGCACCCGGCATGCCGTCCTACGGCTGGCAGCTCGATGATCGCCAGGTCGCGGCGGTGCTCAGCTTTGTCAGAAATAGCTGGGGTGGTGCCGCTGCCCCGATCGATGCAGCCGAAGTGACGCGTGTTCGGTCCGACACCGCTTTCCGCAACGACTGAGCCGGCCGTCCGAGACGTGAGCCGCAAAATAAAAACGGGGCCGTGAGGCCCCGTCAAAAGTCCGTAGCTTATTCCGCGATCTTACTTGATCTTCTTACTTGATCTTGGCTTCGCGGAATTCGACGTGCTTGCGCGCGACCGGATCGTACTTCTTCTTGACCAGCTTGTCGGTCATGGTGCGCGAATTCTTCTTGGCGACGTAGTAGAAGCCGGTGTCAGCCGAGGACACGAGCTTGACCTTGATGGTGACCGCTTTGGCCATGTTCAGAACCTCAGGAATGAAGGGAATCTGGAGCCGGCCAAACGGCCCGCGTTGGCCGGCAACCTAGCCAGAAACCGCCTGATGTCAAGGTTTCGAAGCGTTTTCGAGCGAAGTGGGCACCGGTTCGCGTCAAGAAAACGCGTCAAAAACAACAACCTAGAGCCCCGAACGGGGCTCTAGAGCGGAAAACCACCCAAAACGGTCCCATTACGCCTCGAAGAACCGGTTTTTCGGCCGCGGCAGGCCCAGATTCTCCCTCAACGTGGCCCCTTCATACTCTTTGCGGAAAATCCCGCGCCGCTGCAGCTCCGGCACCACCTTGTCGACGAAATCGTCGAGGCCGGCGGGCAGGAACGGGAACATGATGTTGAAGCCGTCGGAGCCGCGCCCGACCAGCCATTCCTCCATCTGGTCGGCGATGGTCTTGGCGGTGCCGACGAAGGACAGCCCGCCATAGCCGCCGACGCGCTGGGCGAGCTGGCGCACGGTGAGCTTGTCGCGCCTGGCGAGGTCGACCATACGCTGGCGGCCGCTCTTGCTGGCGTTGGTCTCCGGAATCTCCGGCAGTTGCCCGTCCGGATCGAAGCCCGAGGCGTCCGTGCCGATGATGACCGAGAGCGAGGCGATGGCGCTGTCGTAGTGCACGCGGCTGTCGAGCAGCGCGCGCTTCTCCTTGGCCTCATCGACGCTGTCGCCGACCACGACGAAGGCGCCGGGAAGAATCTTGAGATGTTCAGGATCGCGGCCGATCTTCTCCATGCGGCCCTTGATGTCGGCATAGAGTTTCTGGCCGTCGGCGAGGGGGCCGCCGCCGGTGAACACGGCTTCCGCCGTCTCCGCCGCAAGCTGCCTGCCGTCCTCCGATGCGCCGGCCTGCACGATCACCGGCCAGCCCTGCACGGGCCGCGCGATGTTGAGGGGGCCGCGCACCTTCAGATATTTGCCGTTGTGGTCGAGCACGTGCATCTTCGCGGGATCGACGAACACGCCGCTTTCGACGTCGCGCACGAAGGCGTCGTCGGCGAAGGAATCCCAGAGGCCCGTGACCACGTCGTAGAACTCGCGGGCGCGCTTGTAGCGCTCGGCATGCTCCATGTGGTCGTCGAGGCCGAAATTCAGCGCCGCGTCCGGATTCGAGGTGGTGACGATGTTCCAGCCCGCGCGCCCGCCGCTGAGATGGTCGAGCGAGGCGAAGCGGCGCGCCACGTGGTAGGGCTCGTCAAACGTCGTCGAGCCCGTCGCGATCAGGCCGATGCGCTCGGTGACGGCGGACAGCGCCGACAGCAGCGTGAACGGCTCGAACGAGGTCACGGTGTGGCTGCGCTTGAGCGCGTTGACCGGCATGTTCAGCACGGCGAGGTGATCGGCCATGAAGAAGGCGTCGAACCTGCCGGCCTCGAGCTTCCGGATCAGCGTCTTGATATGGCTGAAGTTGAAATTGGCGTCCGGCCAGGCCCCCGGATAGCGCCAGGCGCCGGTGTGGATGCTGATCGGGCGCATGAACGCGCCAAGCTTGAGTTGCCGTTGTGCCATCGCCCCGTATCCGCTCTGGGTGTCGTTGGGGAAGACATAGGGACGCGTGGGGACTCCGCCATTGGGGGAGGCGGGAAGATTTTTTCGTTTTTTGCGACGCGCTCAGCACAATCGCGTCATTCAAGGCCGCGCGCAGCGGCAAGGGCATGACGAATGCGGCCCGCATCGAACCAATCCCGCGCTCGCCCCGACCAAGCCAGGACCCGTGAGGAGACCTTCAATGGCAGGCGCAATGACCGTGGACGGCGGCACCGTTCGCATCGACCGGCCCATGCCCTGGGTCGGCCGCCTGCTGTCGCTGCCGCTGCTGGCCGCGAGCGGTTATCTCTTGTGGAATGTCGGCCTCGGCCTGCGCCAGGATTTTTCCGGCTTCGGCCGGCTCGCCGATGATCTCGTGCCGGTGCTGGTGTTCACGGGGCTCGGACTGCTCGTCGGTATCCCCGGAATCATCCTGCTGACGTTCCGTACTTTCGTCGTGCTCAACGAGACGCTGCGCCAGATCGTCGTCACCAGGCAGTTCGGCCCGCTCAATATTCGCAAGCACCGCGATCTCGCCGACTATCACTTCATCAGCATCACCGACGACTATGATACGGATCTGACGACCTACGACGTCAATCTCTGCGGTAACAGGGGCACCGAGCCGATCACGCTTCAGAGCTTCACCAGGCGCGAGGAGGCGGACAAGCTCGCAAGCGAGATCAGCCGCGTCCTCAAGCTGCCGGCGCGCGACTATGTCGGCGCCGAGCCTGATGATTCCTGATTAGGTCCAGCCACGGCCTGTTGCTAGCCGTTGCGGAAATTGCCATCCTCGCGGCCTCACACCGCAATGGAAGGCCATGACCTCAGCGAATAATTCCATTCCCGCGCTTCGACCGCGCGGCAAGGGCCACCAATTCCTGTTGTATGGCGACTCCTGTTCGGGCGTTCCGGGTGGATTGCACGAAAAGACCTTCGCCTCGGTCAATGCGGTCGTTCAACGCCTGAGGCCGCAGCCTGAATTCGTTCTTTTCCCGGGCGATGAAATCATCGGGCTGACGCCGGATCCGGACGCACTCCGCGCGCAGTGGCGCTATTGGCTGGATACGGAAATGGCATGGCTCGACCGTGCGGCCATTCCGATGTGGCACACAACCGGCAACCACACGACCTATGATTTGATGAGCGAGGCGGTGTTTCGTGCAGTGCTCGAGCTGCCGAAAAATGGACCGCCGGGACAGGCGGGTCTCTCCTACTTCGTGCGGCGCGGCGACCTCCTGATGGTGTTCGTCAACACGCTCTGGAGCGGCCTGGGAGGTGAGGGCCATGTCGAGCTCGCGTGGCTCGAAGCGACGCTCAGAGAGCATGGCGATGCCCGGCACAAGCTCGTCCTTGGTCATCACCCGGTGTTTCCGGTCAACGGCTTTACCGGGACGTATCAGCGCGAGATCGGCCACGAATACGCTCGCCCGTTTTGGGACATCCTGGTGAACGAAAACGTGCTCGCCTATCTGTGCAGCCACATCCTCGCCTTCGATGTCCAGGCGCATCGCGGTGTCCTGCAGATCTGCACTGCGGGCGCGGGAACGGCTCACAGGATGCCGGAACGCGTCGAGTATCTGCATTGCATTCAGGTCGCGCTTGACGAGGAAGGCCTGCGTTATCAGGTGCTCGATACTGACGGCGTTGTCAGGGAGAGGATGGAATGGCCGCTACCGGATCCTGATCCCGCCAAATGGAGAGAGCTGCGGCCCGGAGATGTCGAAGCGCCGTTCAGCGGATGTGTGGAGAGCGGGCGCCGGATCGAGCTGAGGCTCGTGGGGCAAAGCGCTGCGACCGATGTCGCAGCGGCCCAGACGATTTTCACGGCTTTCGCGCCGGGTTCGATCGCGCCGTTCTGGCTTGGTCTTCGGGGACCGAGGCAAACTCTGACAGCCATCGTTGCTCGTGAGCCGGGGCGAAGCCCAACCTATTGGTTTGGACCTGATCTTCCGGCGGGCGAGGGTTTCGATATTCACGTCGCGATCTACCCGGATATGGGCCCCGGCGGTCTCTTGTACCGCGATCACGGCTCCCCGCGTTGGTCGTCCTTCACCTCTGCGACGGCGCGAGGGTTGGAGCAGCTTGTGTGGCCGCAGCAATGGGCGATCGGCCAYGGACAAGGTGGCAGCGAAGACCGCGCCTTCAGAGGTGCCGCGCTGAGTTTGCTGATCGCGTGAACGAGCCTGGGGAGTTCGGTGGCCGGATCAGCTCAAAATATCCTTCTGCATCTTGCCGCCGTAGAAATGGAAGAACGGCACCGGCGCATCGTGGCGGAGCGGGCCGGTGGCAAGGCGGGTGTCGAGCTCGTTGAGCACGTTGCGTGTCATCGGATGCAGATCGGCGAGCGGCTTTGAGCCGAGCTCGACCCAGACCAGCTCGACCAGCTCGGCATCCGCATGGATCACCCCCTCGACGCGGTGGGTGATCGCGGAGGCGTCCGCGGTGAAGAAGCGGGTATCGAACCGCTTGACGCGGCCGGGCGGGGTGATGGCGCGTGCGATCAGGAACAGGCTTGAGGGGTCGGGCAGCAGGCCCGCATCCGCGAACGGCTTCCAGGCACCCTCGAGTTTTGCTTTCCCCTCGGTCTTGCGTCCGAGGCAGAGGCCGGTCTCTTCGCAGGCCTCGCGGATTGCGGCAATCGCCAGCGACTTTGCGCGCGAGGCCGGAGTCTTCGGGCTGCCCTTGGCGAGATTGGCTTCCAGCTCGGCGGTGATGGGTGCAGCACACGGCACGCGGTAATCGTCCTTGTCGACGCGGCCGCCGGGGAAGACGAACTTTCCGGGCATGAAGACCACCTTGTCGTGGCGCTTGCCGACCAGGACTTTTGGAATGTTGCCGCTACGATCGACCAGGATCAGGGTTGCCGCATCGCGGGGGCGGAAATAGGGATGATGGTCGGCTTCCTTGCCCTCGTGGATCTTGGCCTTCTCGGCTCCCTGCGACGTATCCGTCATGTCCTCACCCAAACCGCTTTTTGATTATTTGCTTAGACCGGCGGAATACCATCCGGAGGGTTGTCGTCAAAGCCGTGCATGCGCAGAGCCCATTGCAAGCCGACGACAGCTCCCTTGACCGGCTGGAGCAGCGCGAGCGAGGCGACGAAGGTGAAGGGCAGATAGGCCGCGAAGCTGAGCCAGACCGGCGTGGTGTAATTGGTCTCGATCCAGAGGATCGTGGGCACCACGATGTGGCCGACGATGACGATCACGAGATAGGCCGGCAGATCGTCGGCGCGATGCGGCGTGAAGTCGAGGCCGCAGACCGAGCAATTGTCCGCGGTTTTGAGAAAGGCGCGGAACAGCTTGCYCTCGCCGCAGCGCGGGCAGCGGCTGCGGAAACCGCGCTTCATGGCCGTCCAGACGTCGCGCTTCTCGACGAGACCGGTCTCGCGCGTCCAGATCTTTGGGGCCGTGCTCGTCGTCACCATGCCTTGCCCTTCTGGCCCTTGCCTTTCCCTTTGGCTTTCTTGCCCTTGCCGGGCTTCTTCTGTTTCGCCGCCTTATGTTTCTTCGCTGGACTGCGTCCGGGATGCGCCTTGAACGAAGGGCGGCGTTGCGGACCGGATGGCCTGCGGCCGCGCGGCGCGGTCTCGCCGGTCGACGACAGCAGCTCGAAGCGTAGCGCGCCTGCGATGGGAGCTGCTTCTATCAGACGGACGTCAACGACGTCACCCAGCTGATGCATGGTGCCGCTGCGCGTGCCGACGAGCGCGTGCCGGCTCTCGTCATAGTTGAAATATTCCGTGCCGAGGGATCGGATCGGGATCAGGCCGTCGGCGCCGGTCTCGGCGAGCTTGACGAACAGGCCGGCGCGCGTGACGCCGGAGACGCGGCCCTGGAAACTCGCGCCGATGCGGTCGGCGAGGTGATGGGCGATCAGCCGGTCGACGGTCTCGCGCTCCGCCTTCATCGCGCGCCGTTCGGTCACCGAGATGTGGGCTGCGACCTCGCCAAGGCTTTCCGGCGTCTCGCTGTCGGGCAGGGCGCCTTCGCCGAGGCCGAGCGCGCGGACCAGCGCGCGGTGCACGACGAGGTCGGCATAGCGGCGGATCGGCGAGGTGAAATGCGCGTAGCGGCGCAGGTTCAGGCCGAAATGACCGTAATTCTCGGCGGAATATTCGGCCTGTGCCTGCGCGCGCAGCACGACCTCGCTCACCAGCGGGAAGTGGTCGTGGCCTTCGAGCTGCGCCAGCACGCGGTTGAACAAAGCCGGGCGCAGCGCGCCGCCTTTCGCGAACGGAACGTCCAGCGTCTCCAGAAACTCCGCGAGCGCGTGGACCTTCTCCAGCGTCGGCTCGTCATGCACGCGGTAGATCAGCGGGAGAGACTTCTTCTCCAGCATCTCGGCCGCCGCGACGTTGGCGAGGATCATGAACTCCTCGATCAGCTTGTGCGCATCGAGACGTTCAGGCACGACGACGCGATCGACCGTGCCGTCGCTCTTCAAGAGGATCTTGCGCTCGGGCAGATCGAGATTGAGCGGATCGCGCTCGTCGCGGGCGCGCTTGGCGCAGGCATAGGCGGCATAGAGCGGCCTCAGGATCGGATCGAGCAGGGGTCCGGTGGTGTCGTCGGGCCGGCCGTCGATCGCGGCCTGCGCCTGGGCGTAGTTTAGCTTCGCCGCCGAGCGCATCAGGATGCGGTGGAAGCTGTGCGAGCGCTTGCGACCATCGGAGCCGAGCACCATGCGCACTGCGAGCGCGCCGCGCGGCTCGCCGGGCACCAGCGAACATAGATTGTTGGAGATGCGCTCGGGCAGCATCGGCACGACGCGGTCCGGGAAATAGACCGAGTTGCCGCGATCGAGCGCGTCGCGGTCGAGCGCGGTGCCCGGCCGCACGTAGAAGCTGACATCGGCGATGGCGACATCGACGATGAAGCCACCTCTGTTGTTCGGATCAGGATCGGGCTGCGCATGCACCGCGTCGTCGTGATCCTTCGCATCCGGGGGATCGATGGTGACGAGCGGCACGTCGCGCCAGTCTTCACGTCCCTTCAGATTGGCCGGCTCTGCCGCTTCGGCTTCACGCTCTGCCGCGGGCCGGAACTGCAGGGGGATGTCGTGCGCGTAGATCGCGATCAGGCTGATCGCCTTCTCCGACTTGACCGAGCCGAGCTTCTCCTTGACCCGGCCCGAGGCCAGCCCAAAGCTGCGGGTGCGGACGATGTCGACGCTGACGAGGTCGCCGTCCCGGGCGCCGTGCGTGTCGGCTGCGGCGATGTTCAGCTCGCGGTCGGCAGACTTCTTGTCGACCGGGACCAGCCGTCCGCCGCCTTCGGGAAGCTCGCGGAACACGCCGAGGATGCGGCTCTTCGTCTTGTCGAAAACCTTGATGATGTGGCCGCGATAGGCCGGGCCTTCGTTCTCGTCCGAGCGCTCGACGCGCAGCAGCGCGCGATCGCCGACACCGGCGGCGGTGCCGGGCTTCGGCCGGCGCGGCATTACGATGAGGATTTTCGGCGGCTCGCCGCTTTCGACCTCGTCCCATTCGGTGGGGGAGGCGATCAGCTCGCCGTCACTGTCACGGCCGGTGATGTCGGCGACCAGCGTCGACGGGAGCGCGTCCGGCTCGGAAACCTTGTGGCGTTTTTTCTTGATGGTGCCGTCGTCGGCGAGCTCGCGCAGCATGCGCTTGAGCTCGATGCGATCGGCGTTCTTCAGGCCGAACTCGCGCGCAATTTCGCGGGTCCCGACCTTTCCGGGATTTGCCTTGATGAAGGCGACGATGGCGCTCCGGTCGGGAAAGCCATGGTCATTCTTGCGTTTCACTTAACCTCTAATTCTTGATCTAGGTCTTGCCGGCACTCTTCTTGGCCGGAGCCTTGGGGGCGGCGGCCTTGGTCGGCGACGTTTTTGCGGTCGACGACACGGCGGCGCGCGCCTTGCTGGTGGATTCGGATTTGGGTTTGGCCGCCTTCTTCGCGGCCGGTTTCTTCGGCTTCGGCGCGGCGTCATCGCCGTCGGTGGCCTTCGCCGCAGCCTTCTTGGCCTTGGCCGGCTTCGCGGCTTTCTTCGCCTTGGTCTTGCCGCCGCCCTTGGCCGCGCGCTCGTCGATCAGCGCGATCGCCTGCGGCAGCGTGACGGTGTCCTTTTCGAACTCGGCCGGGATCGTCGCGTTGACGCCGCCTGCCGTGACATAGGCGCCGTAACGGCCGCTCTTCACCGTGACGGTGCCCAGCGTCGGATGATCGCCGATCGCCTTGCCGGGGTCGGCGCCGAAGCGGCGGCTCGGGCCCTTGGCGATCTTTTCCGCGATCAGCGTCACCGCGCGGTTGAGGCCGATATCGAAGACCTCGTCGCCGCTCTCCAGGCTGGCGTAGGTCTTCTCGTGCTTCACGAACGGCCCGAAGCGGCCGAGACCCGCCGTGATCGGCTGACCGGTCTCCGGATGCTTGCCGATCTCGCGCGGCAGCGACAACAGCTTCAGCGCAAGCTCGAGCTCGACGTCGCCCGGCGAGGTGCCCTTCGGGATGCCCGCGCGCTTCGGCTTCTCGCCTTCCTCATAATCCTTCTGCTCGCCGAGCTGGATGTAGGGCCCAAAGCGGCCGGCCTTGACCCAGACATCGCGACCGGTGTCGGGGTCCTGGCCGAGCGAACGGTCGGCGGTGGTCTCGCTGTCGGCGGCGAGCTGGCGGGTGTAGCGGCATTCCGGATAGTTCGAGCAGCCGACGAAGGCGCCGAACTTGCCGGCCTTGAGATTCAGCCTGCCGTTGCCGCAACTCGGGCACTGCCTGATATCGCCGCCATCGGCGCGGGGCGGATAGATGTGCTGGCCCAGCATGTCGTCGAGCACGTCGAGCACCTGAGCGACGCGCAGATCCTTGATCTCGTCGACGGCGCCGATGAAGCCGGTCCAGAAGTCCTTCAGCACCTGCTGCCAGGAGATCTCGTTGTTGGAGATGCGGTCGAGCTGCTCCTCCAGATTTGCGGTGAAGTCATATTCGACGTAGCGGCTGAAGAAGCTTTCGAGGAAGGCGACCACGACGCGGCCCTTGTCCTCGCCGTGCAGGCGCTTCTTCTCCAGCTTGACGTAGCCGCGGTCCTTCAGGACCTGGAGGATCGAGGCATAGGTCGAGGGACGGCCGATGCCGAGCTCTTCCATGCGCTTGACCAGCGAGGCCTCCGAGAAGCGCGGCGGCGGCTCGGTGAAGTGCTGGGTGACGGCGAGCGACTGCCGCTTCAAGCCGTCGCCCGCACTCATGGCGGGCAGGCGGCGCGAATCGTCGTCTTCCTCGTCGTCGCGGCCTTCCTGGTAGAGCGCGAGGAATCCGTCGAACTTGACGACCTGACCCGTCGCCCGCAGCTCCAGCGTGCGGCCGCCGGCCTTCGCGGTGATGTCGACAGTGGTGCGCTCGAGCTCGGCCGATTCCATCTGGCTCGCGATGGTGCGCTTCCAGATCAGCTCATAGAGTCGCGCCTGGTCGGCATCGAGCTTGCGGCTCATGCTGTCGGGGCGGCGCGACATGTCGGTCGGGCGGATCGCTTCATGCGCTTCCTGGGCGTTCTTGGCCTTGGCCTGATACTGGCGCGGGGCCTCCGGCACATAGGCGTTGCCGTAATCCTCGCCGATCACCTTGCGCGCCTGGGTGATCGCGGACGGATCGATCTGCACGCCGTCGGTACGCATATAAGTAATGAGTCCGGTGGTCTCGCCGCCGATGTCGATGCCTTCATAAAGGCGCTGGGCGATGCGCATCGTGTGCGCCGGCGCAAAACCGTATTTGCGGCTGGCTTCCTGCTGCAGCGTCGAGGTGGTGAAAGGGGCCKGCGGATTGCGCCGGGCCGGCTTCGCATCAACCGCGGTCACGGCATAGGCGGCTGCTTCCAGCGCCTTCTTGAAGTCTTCGGCTTCCGCGCCGCTGCCGACGTCGAGCCGCTGGATCTTCTTGCCGTCGGCGCCGACGAGCCGCGCCTCGAAGGCGTCGCCGCGCGGCGTCAGCAGGGTCGCGATCAGCGACCAGTATTCGCGCGGCACGAACTTTTCGATTTCGAGCTCGCGGTCGCAGACCAGCCGCAGCGCCACCGACTGCACGCGGCCGGCCGAGCGGGCGCCCGGCAGCTTGCGCCACAGCACGGGGGAGAGGGTGAAGCCGACCAGATAGTCCAGCGCCCGACGCGCCATGTAGGCGTCGACCAGCGCGCCGTCGATCTGGCGCGGATTCTTCATCGCATCCGTGACGGCCTGCTTGGTGATGGCGTTGAACACCACGCGCTCGATCTTCTGATCCTTCAGCGCGCGCTTTTCCTTCAGCACCTCCAGCACGTGCCAGGAGATGGCCTCGCCCTCGCGATCAGGGTCGGTGGCGAGAATCAAGCGGTCGGCGTTCTTCAGGGACTTGGCGATATCGTTGAGCCGGCCGGCCGCCTTGGGGTCGACCTCCCAGATCATCTTGAAATTTGCGTCCGGATCGACGGAACCGTTCTTCGCCGGGAGGTCGCGGACATGGCCGAACGAGGCCAGAACCTCGTAGGACGAGCCCAGATACTTGTTGATCGTCTTGGCTTTCGCCGGCGACTCCACAATGACGATATTCATGTAGTTCCAGTAACTTACGGGGAAATTACGAGCCGGTTTCGATGAGATTCGGATCGGCCGTTTCGACCCGAACATGGGTGGTGAGGCCCTCGCTGTCAAATCGAGGGGTGTTGAAAGCACCTCAAATGGGAAAAGTTTCATATCGAGAAAGTTGCAAAATACCACCTTGGAGTTGCGGTCAATGTCGGCGTAGAGTCGCCCGGGGCATGGATTCGGGTGGGGTCTGGTGACTAAGCCAGGAAAGAAACGGGCGCGCGCCGCATCAGGCGCGCCGGGGGGCTCGCGCGGTGAGGAACCAGGGGAGGGCGGCGTCGATGAGGCCGTCGCCTTCATCGCCGAGCAGGTCGGGGCGTTGCGCAAGCTCGCCGAGCGCCACAAGCTCGATGTGCTGCATTATCTCCTGGGCATGACCAAGCTGGAGGCCGACGAGCACCTGCGGCTGCGGAGCAAGCGCAAGCTGTCGTAGCGGCGCTCACCGTCCAATCCGTCATCCTGAGGTGCTCGCGTAGCGAGCCTCGAAGGATGAGCGGCCGAGATGCCGCAGCCGGGCCGTCGCCCTTCGAGGGCCGCTGAAGAAGCGGCCACCTCAGGGTGACGGCGATACATGGAGGCGCGCCGCATCAACGTCGTCATTGCGAGCGCAGCGAAGCAATCCAGAGTCTTTCCGCAGAGGGATTCTGGATTGCTTCGCTGCGCTCGCAATGACAAGGGGATCAGCCGCTACGGCCCGCCATTCTCGCCAGTCGCCGGCCGAGATATTCGGCCGTGCTGAGGTCGCTCTGCGGTAGCGAGGCGTCGACCAAGTGTGTCGCCAGGCCAAGCTGACTACCTAGACGATTCCGGCCACTCAGATCCTCCCCACCCGGAATATCCAGTCCGCACCAGAGCATGCCGTGCTGCGCGGCGAGAATGGAGAAGTAGGTCAATGTGTGGAGTTGATCGCCGCTTGCGCAGGCGCCCGTGGTGAACCCGGCTGCGATCTTGTTGGCCCGTCTTTGCTGGCTCCATCTGTCGCTCGAGGCGTCCGCAAAAGCTTTGAATTGGGCCGCAGGTCCGCCCATGTAGGTGGGACTGCCAAATGCAACGGCGCTAGCGCCGTCAATCGTTTCCAGGAACCTCTCATTCTGAAACCGGCCTGACATGATGTCGCCGCCTGTGATTCGGCAAAGCGCGACGTCTGCCATGCCATCCGCTCCGCGCGCCAACGCATGCGCCAGCTTCTCAGTGGTGCAGGAGATGGAAAAATAGACGATAGCGAGCAGGGGCATGGCGGTGCCACTTTGGGGTGTTCAGCCATCTTTGACGCCGTCGATATTTTGTACAAGTCCCCCCAACGCAGTCATTGCGAGCGCAGCGAAGCAATCCAGAATCCCTCCGCGGTGAAATCCTGGATTGCTTCGCTGCGCTCGCAATGACGGTGTGGTGGCAGCGTGCCGCGATCAGGCTGACCGCCGCCGCGGTGCCGGTCGGGGCTTCAGTGTGATGTCGGCCAGGCTGAGCAACCGTCCATCCTCGGCGTGCAGCTCGAGCTTCTTCACCGGGCGGCCTTTGACGCGATCGACCATGACGGTGTCGATCTCCTCGGGCGTGTCGTCGAACTCCTCGCTCCATTGCCGGAGCGCGACCAGGATCGGGAAGAGGCCAAGTCCCTTCGGCGTCAGCACATACTCCTGGTAGGCGCTGCCATCGGAGGCGGGGGCGGTCGCCAGGATGCCGTGTTCGAGCATTGAGCGCAGGCGCGCCGACAAGATGTTCTTGGCCATGCCGAGCTTGCCCTGAAACTCGCCGAAGCGGCGCACACCGAGCATCGCTTCGCGGATGATCAGCAGCGTCCACCAGTCGCCGATCGCCTCCAGCGACCGCGCGACCGGGCAGCCGTCACCCTCAAAACTCGTTCGTTTCACCATCGTCTGAGGTCCCCTCACATTCGCACGATGTCGGCGCCAATCACGCGCTTGTGTGGTTGCATCATAAAACCATCCGCCTAGATTGCAACATGGTTTCATAATGAAACTATTGGAGAGGCGAGCATGAGACTGAGCGGCAAGACGGCACTCATCACCGGCGGCAACAGCGGAATTGGATTGGCAACGGCAAAGCTGTTCGTGGCCGAGGGCGCGAAGGTGATCATCACCGGGCGCAACAAGGAGACGCTGGAGGCCGCGGCAAAGGAACTCGGGCCGAACGGGCTCGCGCTGGTTGCGGACGCGACCGACGTCGCCGCGACTGAAGCGGCGATCAAGAAGGGCACCGAAAAATTCGGCAAGCTCGATATCGTGTTCGCGAATGCCGGCATCCCCGGCAGCACGCCGCTGGGCTCGACGACGCTGGATGTCTTTGAGAAGGTGATCAGCACCAACCTCACCGGCGTGTTCTTCACGGTGCAGTCGGCGCTGCCCTATATCAACGACAACGCCTCGATCATCCTCAACGGTTCGGTGATCTCCGTGCTCGGCGTTCCCGGCTACTCCGCTTACGGGGCCGCCAAGGCCGGCGTGCGCGCGCTGGCGCGGATCATGGCCTCGGAACTGTCGCCGCGCGGCATCCGCGTCAACGTCGTTGCGCCCGGCGCGACCCGCACGCCGATCTGGGGCGCCGCGATCGCAACGCCTGAAGCGGAGAAGGCGTTCGAGAAGCGCCTTGGACTATCCACGCCGCTCGGCCGCATTGCTGAACCGGATCACATCTCGAAGACGGTGCTGTTCCTCGCCTCCGACGATGCCGGGCACATCCAGGGCCAGGAGATCTTCGTCGATGGTGGCGCGGTTGCCTCTCCCGCGGGCGCACCGATCTATCGCGGCTGATCAACGTTTGCGAAAATTGAATCGGTCGGCGCGACGACATCGGTTGCGCCGGCCGGTTCCTGCACCTCGGTGGCTGTATTCCTCTGAACCTTCCGTGAGGCGTTGAACCTTCGCTTGCGCTGCCAAGACCCTTTTGCGGGCAGGGTCATAAGACTCACTTTCAGGGAGCCCGCGATGTCAAAAGCAGCTCGTATTTCTTCGTCGATTTCAGAACCACGTATTTACACCGAACATTCCGCCATTCCAGCCAAGCACTCCGATACGTCCGAGTTCATCGGGGTGGCACTTTTCTCAGGCATCGGGCTTTTCATTTCGCTCGTCGCCGTCATTCTTGGCGTTCAGGGCGCCTGGTTTTAGCGCTGTCGAATTCTCAGCCGCCGCCGGGCTCCGGCAGCGGCTGGTGTCGGCGTAAGTCTTACGCCGCCTGCAGGCTGGTGGCAGCCTGAAGCGCTCCGGCCAGCGCTTTCTCACGATGCTCAGGGCCAACCTGGATGCCGTCGGCGACGATGAATTCGGGGCTCGTGATGCCCATGAACGCGAACACGCCACGCAAATAGGTTTCGAGGTGCTCGAGCGAGGCGGCCGGCGTGCCCGGGCCGTAATAGCCGCCGCGCGAGATCGCCACGATCACGCGCTTGTTGCCGGCAAGGCCCTGCGGGCCGTTCGCGTCGTATCTGAACGTTTTCCCCGCCACCAGGACGCGGTCGATCCAGGCCTTGAGCTGGCTCGGGATCGTAAAATTGTACATGGGCGCGCCGATCACGACGATATCGGCATCGAGGAACTCGTTGAGCACGGCCGCGCTCGCGGCCAGGTCGGGACCGAGTTCCGCCGGCGCCGGCGCGCCTTGCGCGGCCGCAAGGTGCGAGCCGGAGAGGTGGGCGAGCGGAATCTGCGTCAAATCGCGGTAGACGAGGTCGAGCGACGGCGTCGCCTGCCTGAGACGGTCGACGATGGCGGCGGAAACCTGCCGTGAGACGGAGTGGGGGCCGAGCACGCTGGAGTCGATATGGAGGAGTTTCATTGGGGTTCACCTATGGTATAGATTTGTAACCCGCACTACATGAGTGACTGTCAAATTCCCCGCAAGAACGCACTTTTTTGAGCCATGGGCACATCTTTGAGACCTGCACACACCGATTTTCCTGCTCCCCAGATGCCGGATCGCGACCACGCGGACTGCCGCGGGGTCGCCTCGATCCTGGCGCGCGTCGGCGACAAATGGAGCGTGTTCGTCATCATGATGCTGAGCGACGGGCCCAAGCGCTTCAACGAGCTGAAGCGGATGATCAACGGCATCTCGCAGCGGATGCTGACCTTGACCCTGCGCGGGCTGGAGCGCGACGGCCTCGTCACGCGCACGATCTTCCCGACCATTCCGCCGCGCGTGGACTATGAGCTGACCGATCTTGGCCGCGGGCTCCAGCAGCCCGTGATGGCGCTTGGGCTATGGGCGAAGGAGCACCAGGCGCAGATCGCGGCGGCACGCACGCGGTTCGATGAGCGCAACGACACCTAGAGAAGAGAAACGAGACCGCCGCCGTGGCGTTCGAGGCGGCCCGCAAGCTCGAGCTCCAGCAGCACGGTGCGGACGATCGCGGGCGAGGCGCCGGACATCCGCACGAGATCGTCGATCGAGATGGGGGCAGGGCCGAGCAGGCCGGTGA
>NZ_JBFRFR010000098.1:0-25294 GCF_052114925.1 Bradyrhizobium sp. 2TAF36
CCAGTCGCCCGATGTCCATAGTGCCGGCTTGAACTCGGACTTGCTCAGATCAGATTTGCCGGCCGTCCCCGTCAATGTGCTCATGATGCTACCCCTGTGTGGTCGAAGTCTTCATTGCCTCCAAGACTGCGGCTGAGTCCGCGACCCAGCCGAAGATGCCGCCTTGGGCCTTGATCATCTTCAGGCCCATCTCGTGAAATTCGGGGAAGTAGGATGCGCAGCCGTCGGAGATGACGACGCAGCGATAGCCGCGGTCATTGGCCTCTCGCACGGTGGTGTTGACGCACACTTCCGTGGTGACGCCGCAGACGAGCAAGTTCTCAATRCCGTATTTCTCCAGCACGTCCGTGAGCTCGGTGGCGTAGAACGCACCCTTGCCGGGTTTGTCGATCACGACTTCGCTGTCGAGCGGATAAAGCTCGGGAATGATGTCGTGGCCGGCCTCGCCGCGAATGAGAATGCGCCCCATCGGGCCGGGATCGCCGATGCGCAAGGACGGGGCGCCGCGCTCGACTTTTGCGGGCGGCGCGTCGGACAGATCAGGCAGATGCCCCTCGCGCGTGTGGATCACCAGCATGCCGGTGTCACGTGCCGCCTTCAGCACCGCGCCGATCGGCTTTACCGCGCGCGCGAGCTGGCTGACATCGTTGCCCAACGTCTCGCCGAAGCCGCCCGGCTCCATGAAATCCCGCTGCATGTCGATGATGAGAAGCGCGGTGGCAGGCCAGTCGAGCCTGATCGGCTCGGGCTCGGCGCTGATGACGCCCAGTGTCGGCTTGGTCGAGCTCAACATGACTCAAGGCCCCCGCGAGAACTCTCTTTGCCAGGAGTTCTGCAAACGCCGTGCCATTGTGTACAATAGCGGTGGGGCACAGGCCGCGAGAGAATTTGCTGCGTACTCAGAAGGTTACGCCGGCGATCGGCGCCTGCTTATTCCCTGTGCGACGGCTTTGCGACGTGCAGTTGCTTAAAGGATGAGCGGGCGGCGACGGACTCGCTCGCCGCCATTCCGTGGCGACGCGACAGCGTCGAGCCCGGAATCCATCGGGCCGCAGTACGCGAGGAAAGTGGATTCCGGGTTCGCGCTGCGCGCGCCCCGGAATGACGGCGGAGGCCGTAGCGCTACCGCCCCGTGCCGTACAGCTGCCGATACTCCATCTCATACGGCGCATACGAATCCTTCAGCGTCGCCATGTTGAGCAGCATGGTGGCCACCACCGCGCCCGTCTTGCCGAACACGCGCGTTTTAATCCAGGCACTCTCGGTGCGGCGGCTGCCGGAGAGTGCGACAACCTCACGCTCGATTTCGTACTCTTCGTCGACGAAGAGCGGCCCCTTGATCAGCCTGATCTCCTGATCCGCGAACAGGCCGACCGCCGGCCCCTTGGCCGGCAGCGGGTCGTCCTTGGAGCGGTACTGGAACAACACGCTCAGCATCTCCATCGGGATGATCGCTCTGCCCCAAGGATTGTCGGCGCCGGAATAACACGGCGAGTTCTCGGTGATGACGGCGAGCTTTTGCCTGAGGGAGAACGGATAGAGGTCGCCCATGTTCTGGTCGAACGCCATCCGCACCGCCTGCCGTTTGCTCGTCTGCGCCACCTTCACATCGCGCAGGATCACGGGATCGGCGAGCGGCTTGAGCTCGGTGAGGCGCGCCTCGAGCGCGGTCGCCGCATGCGGTTCGCCGACCGAGGCCGTGCCCCGCAGCACCTCGGTGCCGTCGCGCTTGACCATCTGGATCTGGCACTGGCTCGTGCCGGGCAGCGGCTTCGATAGCATCGCCTGCACCTCCTCGCCTTCGAAGCAGGCGTTGCGGTAATGCGCGGACAGGCAACCGCTCTCGAACCAGGCCTGCCCCCACAGCCGCGCGCCGAGCGGGGCGAACTGGCTGAAATGCGTCGGGCCTTCGATGGTGCCGCCCTTGAAGCCGAGCTTCTGCGCGGTGGCATCGTCGTGGATCGAGGCGTGCGCGTCATAGACTTGCGCGTGCAGCATCTGGCGCGGCTGGCGCCACGGCCCGATCAGCGCCTCGGCCGTCTCTGTAATCTCGGTGTCGAATGCGTTTGCAGCCATGGTGTCCTCCACAGGCAGCCATGACTAGCAGGAGCGCCACGGATGCGGCTAGCCGTATTGACTTCGCCGGCCCATGCTCTTGACTGTCACAATTCGCGTCGCGCCGCCGCTATCCCTCCCGCAGCGCAAACCCCCACGCCGAACGAGAGACGAGGACTCCTGAAATGACGCTGATGCAGGTCGAGCTGGACGACAAATACCGGCTCGAATCGAAGCGGATCTTCCTGTCCGGCACGCAGGCACTGGTTCGGTTGCCCATGTTGCAGCGCGAACGCGACCGGCTCCAGGGGCTCAACACAGGCGGTTTCATCTCGGGCTATCGCGGTTCCCCGCTCGGCATGTACGACCACGCGCTGTGGCGCGCGAAGTCGCGCCTCCAGCAGCACGACATCGCCTTCGTCCCCGGCCTGAACGAGGACCTGGCTGCGACCGCCGTCTGGGGCAGCCAGCAGGTCGGCCTGTTCCCCGGCGCCAAGGTCGATGGCGTGTTCGGCATCTGGTACGGCAAGGGCCCCGGCGTCGACCGCTCGGTCGACGCGCTCAAACATGCGAATGCGGCCGGCACCTCGCTCAATGGCGGCGTGCTCGCGCTTGCCGGCGACGACCATGGCTGCCAGTCCTCGACGCTGGCGCATCAGAGCGAGCAGGTGTTCGCGGCGGCGCTGATCCCCGTGATCAATCCGGCGACGCTCCAGGATTATCTCGACCTCGGCCTCTATGGTTTTGCGCTGTCGCGCTTCTCCGGCTGCTGGGTCGGCTTCAAGGCGATCAGCGAGACCGTCGAGAGTTCGGCCTCGATTGACAGCGATCCTGAGCGTATCAAGATCGTACTTCCAGACGATTTCGAGATGCCGCCTGGCGGCCTCAACATCCGCTGGCCCGATCCGCCGCTGGAGGCCGAGCGACGTCTGTTCGGCCCGAAGATGGCCGCCGTGCAAGCCTTTGCCCGCGCCAACCAGCTCGACCGCATCGTGCTCGATTCCAAGCCGGCACGGCTCGGCATTCTCGCGACCGGCAAGGCCTATCTCGATCTGCGCCAGGCGCTGGCCGATTTGGGCATCACCGACAAGGACGCGCAGGACCTCGGCCTGCGCATCTACAAGGTCGCACTGACCTGGCCGCTGGAGGAAAGCGGCGCCAGGCGCTTCGCCGAAGGTCTTCAGGACGTGCTCGTGGTCGAGGAGAAGCGCGGCTTCATCGAAGACCAGCTGATGCGCACCCTCTACAATATCGCTGCGTCCAGGCGCCCGACCGTCACCGGCAAGCGCGACGAGCGCGGAGCACCGCTGTTGCCGAGCGAGGGCGAGCTGACGCCGACCATTGTCGCAGGGGCGCTGGTGGCACGCTTGCGCAAGCTCGGGCATCACAGCCCGGTGCTGGAGCAACGCCTCGCCCGGCTCGAGGCCTTCGACAATCCCGTCACATCAAGCACGCAGATCAAGCTCGCGCGCACGCCGTTCTTCTGCTCGGGCTGCCCGCACAACTCCTCGACGCGCGTGCCCGAGGGCAGCCGTGCCATGGCCGGCATCGGCTGCCACGGCATGGCCCTGAGCATGCCGACCCGCCGCACCGATCTAATCTCGCATATGGGTGCCGAGGGCGTGAACTGGATCGGCCAGTCGCCCTTCACCACCGAGAAGCACATTTTTCAGAATCTCGGCGACGGCACCTACACCCATTCCGGACTTCTCGCCCTTCGCGCGGCATCGGCCGCGGGCATCAACATCACCTACAAGATCCTCTACAACGACGCCGTCGCGATGACCGGCGGCCAGCCGGCCGAAGGCGCCTTCAACGTCGCGCAGATTGCGCACCAGGTCTGGGCCGAGGGGGTCAAGCGACTCGCGATCGTATCGGACGATCCGACGAAGTATCCGGAAGGCAACTACTTCCCGCAGGGGGCGACCATCCATCACCGCCGCGAGCTCGACGCCGTGCAGCGCGAGCTGCGWGACATCAAGGGCCTCACGGTCGTGATCTACGACCAGACCTGCGCCGCCGAAAAGCGCCGCCGCCGCAAGCGCGGGCTCTATCCCGATCCCGCCAAGCGTGCCTTCATCAACGAKCTCGTCTGCGAAGGCTGCGGCGAYTGCTCGCAGGCCTCCAACTGCGTCTCGGTGCAGCCGCTGGAGACCGAGTTCGGCCGCAAGCGACAGATCGACCAGTCGAACTGCAACAAGGACTTTTCCTGCGTCGAAGGTTTCTGCCCGAGCTTTGTCACCGTGCATGGCGGCAGCCTGAAGCGGTTGAAGACGTCGGCGGTCGATTCCGGACAGTTGTTCGCCGACCTGCCGCTGCCTCCTGCCCGCGAGCTCGAGGCGCCGTACAACATCCTCGTCACCGGCATCGGCGGCACCGGCGTCATCACCATCGGCGCGCTGCTCGGCATGGCCGCCCATGTCGACGGCCGCGGCTGCTCGGCGCTCGACTTCACCGGCCTGTCGCAGAAGAACGGCGCGGTGATGAGCCATGTCCGCATCGCGCGGAGGCCGGAGGATATCTCCGCGGTCCGCATCACCACCGGCGGCGCCGACGTCATCCTCGGCTGCGACATGATCGTCTCGGCAGGTCCCTCCGCGCTCAGCCGCGCCGAGCGCGGCGTGACCAAGGCCTACATCAACGCCGACCTGCAGCCGACTGCGAGCTTCGTGCAAAACCCCGATCTCGACTTCGAGATGGGCACGATGCAGACCGTGCTGCGTGACGCCGTCGGCGACACGAACCTCGACATCATCGACGCGACAGGCATTGCCTCAGCCCTGATGGGCGACTCGATCGCGACCAATCCCTTCATGCTCGGCTTCGCCTTCCAGAAGGGCGCGATCCCACTGTCGCTGGAGGCTCTCCTCCGCGCCATCGAGATCAACGGCGCGGCGATCGAGATGAACAAGCTCGCCTTCACATGGGGACGGCTGGCCGCCCACGACATGTCGCGCGTGCGCAGCGTACTGCAGTTCAAGAGCCGCGCTTCCGCGCCGACGAAGTCGCTCGACGACGTGATCGCGACCCGCGCGGAGTTTCTGACCGGCTATCAGGACACTGCCTACGCCGACCGTTACCTCGCGGCCGTCGCCAAGGTGCGCAAGGCGGAGAGCACAGTCTCGCCCGCCTCCACCGAGTTGACCGAGGCGGTCGCGAAAAACCTGTTCAAGCTGATGGCCTACAAGGACGAGTACGAGGTGGCGCGGCTCTACACCGACGGCAGCTTTGCCAAGAAGGTGTCGGAGAAGTTCGATGGCGACTTCACGCTGAAATACCACCTCGCCCCGCCGATCTTCGCGCAGCGCGACAAGACGACCGGGCACCTTCAGAAGAAGGAATTCGGCGGCTGGATGGTCCACGCCTTCCGCGTTCTCGCCAAGCTGAAGTTCCTGCGGGGCGGCGCGTTCGACCCGTTCGGCCGCACCGAGGAGCGCCGGACCGAACGTAAGCTGGTCGCGGATTATCTCGGCATGATCGACCAGCGGATGGCCGGGCTGAAGGCGGAGCAGATCCCGCTGCTGGCGCGGCTCGCCCGCGTGCCCGAGACGATCCGCGGCTTCGGCCACGTCAAGGAAGCCAACATCAAGCTCGCAGCGGCCGAGACAGCCCGGCTGGAAGCCGAGCTGGAGAACAGCCGCTTTGCGGCGGCGGCGGAGTAGCGGTTAGGACGCAAACTCTCTCCACGTCATTGCGAGGAGCGAAGCGACGAAGCAATCCAGAGTCCCTCCGCGGAGGCAGCCTGGATTGCTTCGCTGCGCTCGCAATGACGGAGATTGTGGGACGAGCTCGCCACACACTCAGCGTCATCGCCCGGCTTGACCGGGCGATCCAGTACTCCGAGGCGGCTGTGATTGAACGGATGGGCCGCGGCGTACTGGATTCCCCGCTTGCCGCCTACGCTAAAGCTTCGGCGCCCCTGGACCTCAACCCCGGCGAAGCCTTGGCGTAGCCGGGTCGCGGGGAATGACAGCGGTGGAGATGGCTAGACGGGAGTCCCTGCAACCGCAGACGTCGCCGTCACAACACTCCCCTCCGCCAGATGCCGCCCCGCGATATACCCGAACGTCAGCGCCGGCCCGAGCGTGATCCCCGGTCCCGGATAATTCCCATTCATGATCGACCCCATGTCGTTGCCGCAGGCGTACAGACCCGCAACCGGCGTGCCGTCCTCGCGCAGCACGCGCGCCTGGGCATCCACCTTCATGCCGATGGCCGTGCCGAGATCGGCCGGATAGATACGCATCGCGAAGAACGGCGCGCGGAGGATCGGTGCGACACAGGGATTGGGCTTGTGGGTGGCATCGCCGAGGTGGCGCTGATAGATGGTGCTGCCGCGACCGAATTCGGGATCGCGGCCCTGCTTCGCATCAACGTTGTAACCTGCGATCGTCGCCGTGAGCACGGACGGATTGACGCCGATCTTCGCCGCGAGCTGCGCGATGTCGGGAGCCTTGAGCAACTCGCCGCCCGCCACATAGCGCCGGAGGTTGAGCGTAAACGGCTTGATGTGACCGAGGCCGTAGCTCCACAGGAACTGACGGTCGCAGACGAGATAAAACGGCCGGTCCGGCTCGCCATTGCAGTCGCGCAACATCGCCAGCACGAACTCATGGTGGGACAGCGCCTCGTTGACGAAGCGACGGCCGGCCGCGTTGATGGCGATCACGCCGGGCTTGGCGCGGTCGGTCACCGTATGCGGAAAAACGCCTCGGCTGCCATCGTCGCGACGGAACAGCGAGGCCGGCACCCAATAGGCCGGACTCGTCGCCTCCGTGTTGAGCGCGGCACCGGCCGTGGCCGCAAGCCGGAGCCCGTCGCCAGTGCCAGCGGTGCTGGCCGCCGAGACGAAACCAGCCGCGGCCGGGAAGAAGCGTTTGCGCAACACAGCGTCGTGCGAAAAGCCGCCGGTCGCAACCACCACGCCGCGACGCGCGGCGATCAGGCGGTCACGGGAGCCGTGGCGGATGACAACGCCGCCGACGCGATCGCCCTGCATCGACAGGTCCTCGACATCGGCGCAGAAGAGAATCTCGACCTGCCGCGCCAGCAGCGAGGCATAGAGCCGCGCCGCGAGCGCGTTGCCGAGATGCAGCGTCGTGCCGCGCCGATTGCGCAGCCGCTGCAACGCGTATTCCGAAACGAGCCGCGCCGCGCGCAGGGTCGAACGCAACGATTTTCCGGCCCGCCGCAGATGCGGGACGTCGAGGCGGTTGACCATCATCCCGCCGAACAGCGTGAACTCCGGCAGCGGCGCGCGCAGCCGCGCGAAAGGCGCGCCGAGCCGGGTGCCGTCGAACGCGACCGGCTCCAGCACGCGCCCGCCTGATGTCGCGCCCAGTCGCTCCGGATAACAGTCCGGACAGGCTTTCACCGGCTGGAGGCGCACTTCCGTGTTGGCTTCGAGATAGGCGACCGCCTCCGGCCCGCGCGCGAGGAAGGCGGCGCGCAAGCCGGCATTGGCAGGCTCCGGCACCGTGCTCGACAGATACCGGACCGCGTCCGTGATGCTGTCGGACAGCCCTACATCCTTCATCTTGGGATTGGCGGGGATCCAAACCATGCCGTCGCACCAGGCGGTGGTGCCGCCGACGAACGCCGTCTTCTCGATCACCAGCACGCGCAAGCCTTCAGCGGCGGCCACCGCCGCGGCCGTCATGCCCCCGGCGCCGGCGCCGACGACAATGACATCGTAGATCTCATGCGCAGGCATCATGCGGCAAGGGTCCGGGAACGAGGCATGACACCGTCATACCTCGCCCGGAGGCACCAACGCTAGCGCGCCGGCTTGCGCTCGATCGGGTCGATATCGATCGCCCGCAAGCGGCCGAGCCGCAGCACGTCCATGGCGAGCCGCCGGCCGATCCGGTCGCGGTCGAGCACGCGGATCAGATCGTCGACGCCGTTGATATCGACACCATCGAGCTTGATGACGACGTCGCCGGGCAACAGGCCCGCCTTCGCCGCCGGTCCGTCCGGCTCGATCTGCATCAAGAGCGCGCCCATCTTGTTGTCGACGCCGGCCAGTACCGCGTGCCGCCGCGGGACCGGTGCAGTCTGCCCGGCGACGCCGATAAAGGCGCGGCGGACATAGCCGTGGCGGATGATCTCCGACAACACGAACTGCGCGGTGTTGCTGGCGACCGCGAAACAGATGCCTTGCGCGCCGTTGATGATGGCCGTGTTGATGCCGATCACCTCGGCATTCGACGACACCAGCGGACCGCCGGAATTGCCGGGGTTGAGCGCAGCATCGGTCTGGATCACGTCCTCGATGGTGCGCCCGCTCACCGAGCGGATCGAGCGCCCCAGCGCCGAGACCACGCCGGCGGTCACGGTCGATTCGAAGCCGAGCGGATTGCCGATCGCGATCACGAGCTGGCCGCGGCGCAGGGTCTTGGAGTTGCCGAGCGCGGCATAGGGCAAGTCGCGCACGCCGTTGGCGCGGAGCAGCGCCAGATCGGTGTCGGGATCGACGCCGAGTACGCGGGCCTCACCGACGTTACCCTCGACGTCCCGCAGCCGGATCTCCCTGGAGGAACCGACCACGTGGCTGTTGGTGAGCACGAGCCCGTCCGGCGAGATCACGATGCCGGAGCCGAGCCCGCCGCGCTCGCGACCGTTCGGCACCTTTGGCCCGGTCTCGACGCGCACGACGGCGGGACCGACACGGTCGGTCACGTCGATCACGGCGTTGGAATAGGCGTCCAGCAGGGCTCGGTCATCGACCGGGGCAGACGCTGTCGCTCGCGATGACGCGGCGTCATCGACGATGTCTGAGGTAAAATCCAGCATGGCAAGAGTCCTTGAGGCTCACACAAATGGTGGCCTGTTCCTGCCAGCGCAAGGGACCCGCCTGGGGCGCAAGGCTGGGCTGTCAGGACTTGACCTACCAAGGTGGCTAGGGCGCGCGCCGCAGCGTGCCCGCCCTCGCCTTAACCGGGTCGAGCAGCGACCAGTCGCCGTCCGGGAGCACGTAACCCTTGGGGAACGGCGCGCGCAGCTCGATCCCGAGCGAGCGCAGCACCCGGTCGTCGCGGTAATAGCATTGCAGGACGACGCGGACGAGCGTTGCGGCGGCGCCGCCGCCGGAGCTGCGGAACTCCTGCGCCACCGCATCGCGCCTGGCGGCATCGAGCTCGGCGAACGGTTGCCCTGCGAGCCGGGCCAGATGGTCCAGCGCCGCCGCCACCAATTTGGTGTCGCGGCCCAGCGTCGTCAGAATATCGGCCTGGATCGCGGGGTCGTCGGCGCCGGGCAYCTTGTACTCGTCGCTGGCGGGAACGATCATCGCAGCGATGGTACGGAGGTCATCGCGTTGGGCGCGGGTGAGTTGATTGTCTGCGGACATGGCGGCCTCAGTCGAACAAGTTTGCGAGGCGCTGCTTCATCTGGTCGGCGATGTAGAGCGCGAGGGCCTGGATGGTGGACGTCGGATTGACGCCGCCCGAGGTGACGAAGATGCTGCCGTCGACGATGAAGAGATTTTTCACGTCGTGCGTGCGGCCCCATTCGTTGACGACGGAGCGTTCGGGGTCGGTGCCCATCCGCACGGTGCCGAGCAGATGCCAGCCGCCCCACGGGATCGGCGAGTTGACGCAGATGTCGGTCGCCCCCGCCATTTCCAGAACCTCGCGGCCGCGCGCGAGCGCATGCTCCATCATCTTCCGGCTGTTCTCGCTGATGGTGTAGTCGATCCTCGGCGCGGGAATGCCGTGGCTGTCCTTCAGGACAGGATCGAGCGTGACGCGATTGTGCTCCTCCGGCAGGTCCTCGCAGATCGCGGAGAATCCCAGCCGATGGCCATTGAGCTTGCGGAAGACGCGGTGATGATCCGCGCCCCACGGTAAAATGCCCCTCTGCTCGCTCACGACAGCCTCGAACACGGGCCCTGCCCCGCGCACGAACTGGACGCCGTAGCCGCGTACGAAACCGCGCGACAGGTCGGTGTCATACCATTCCTTGCTCCACAGGCAGGTCGGCGGCGCGCGGTTGCTGTCGGTCGGCTCCTTCACATAGCCGTAGATCTGCGCATAGGGATGGAACATCAGGTTCTTGCCGACGAGGCCCGACGAATTGGCAAGACCGTGCGGGAAGCGGTTGGATGCCGAGTTGAGCAGCAGCCGGGGCGTGCCGACGCCGTTGCAGGCGATGATGACGACATGCGCCGGCTGGAACTGCTCGACGCCGTCCTTGTCATAATAGACCACGCCCGAGGCCATGCCGTTCTCGTCGGTGGTGATCTCGCGCACCCGGCAATGCGTGCGAAGCTCGACGCCGGCGCGGATCGCGTGCGGCCAATAGGTAATGTCGGTCGAGGATTTTGCACCTTGGGCGCAGGCCGGCGTGCAATGGCCGAGATTGATGCAGCGCGCGCGGCCCTCATAGTCTGTGGTCGCGACCGTCGTGTCCGACGGCCACCAGTGCCAGCCGAGCGTGTTCATGGCCTTGCCGATGATGGCGCCGGACAATCCCATCGGCTGCTGCGGCATCGGCGGATGCGTCAGCGGCGACAGCGGATCGCCCGACAAGCCTGACGTGCCCATGATGCGATCGTTCTCTTCGAAGAACGGCGTCAGCGCGTCGTAGTCGATCGGCCAGTCATCGGCGACGCCGTCGAGCGTCTTGACCTTGAAATCGGAGGGATGCAGCCGCGGCCAGTGCGCGGTGTACATCACCGTCGAGCCGCCGACCGCGTTGTAGTTGACGACCTTGATCGGCGAATTGTCGTCGTTGATCGGATAGTCCTCGGGCCGGCCGCGGACATTCGGGCTCGACGACCACTCCCCGTAGAACTTGGCCTCCCAGTCGCGGCCCGTGCTGGGATATTCCGCTGGGTTCATCCAGCCGCCCTGCTCCAGGCAGAGAATGTGCATCTTGGTCTCGGCCAGCGACCACGCGATCGCGGCGCCTGAAGCGCCGGCGCCGATGATCAGGACGTCCACGGGGTCTTTCATCGAACTTTCTTCCTCCCGCCCTCGCCGCTTCAAGGGCGATCCGGTCTACGCAGGTTTTTGATCGTGCCGAACGATAGGGGCAGACCGGCCGGTCAGTAAAGGCTGGCACGCGAATGTCGCACTTCGCAGGGCGCAGACCATTGGTATCGCGACTTCCGGATGCTAGGAACGAGGCGCCAGAGCAATCGATAGCGAGACGTTATGTCCTTTAGGAATTCATTTGCCGCCGCCCGCGCCTTCGCGCTTGTTTCGTGTCTCGCTCTGTCCGGGTTTCTGGCCTCGTCCGGGCCGGCCTCCGCGCTGACGGCGGCCGCGACCGTCCGGGACGCCAATTCGATCCAGCTCGGCGACGTCACCTACCGCCTCGACGGCGTCGACGCGCCCGAATTGGACCAGGTCTGCATCGACGATCACGCCGATCCCTGGACCTGCGGCATCGAGGCCCGCGACCAGCTGGCGAAGCTGATCAACAAACGCAGCGTGCGCTGTGACGATGTCGGGCCGGAAAAGAGCTTCGGCAAACGGCACCGGGCGATCTGCACCGCCGAGGGCGACAAGGTCTCGTTGAACGAGCAGCTGGTCAAGCTTGGCTATGCCATCGCCCGCGAGCCGATCAAGGCGAACGTCAAGGCTGCCGCGGCCGATGCCAAAACCGCGTCAGCCGGCATCTGGAAGGGCTGCTTTGTTGCACCGCAAGAATTCCGCATGGGCAAGAAGGACGGCGCGCTGCTCGGCGCCGCCTGCCGCGCCGACCGCGACAAGGAAATCCGCGCGGCGCTGTTTCCGGAGGAGCTGACCATGCCGCCGAGTTGCAGCATCAAGGGCAAGCTCGCCGTGCGCGCACGCGTCACCGGCAATATCGGCATCTATCACTTAAGGGGCTGCCCGAGCTATCCCGCGACCACCAAGCCGGACCGCTGGTTCTGCTCGGAGGACGACGCGCAGGCCGCCGGCTTCCGCAAGGCCTACAATTGCCGCCGACCGAAATGAGGAAGCCCGTCACGAGCATGTGAGCGGTAGCCGGAGACAGTATTGATCCGGAATTGAACTCTCTCGGTGGTTGCTACATCTAATATGTACGCAAGCGCTTTGCGCGAGCGTTCCTTGGCAGCAATCCGGCTTCGGTCCGATTGCTTTGCTCGGGCGTTTCCTCCCTAGACTTGGGCCGCTTGTCACAACAAGCGGCTCTTCTTTCTTGTGCGCCCTATTTCCGCATCGGCATGATCTGGTCCATCGGCGGCATGTTCGCATTGAGATGCCCCATGATCCAGACGGTGCCGCCGACGACCAGGAAGACGACCAGAAGGCCGAAGGCGAGCGCCAGCACGTTGTTGGTGTTGTCAGGCCCCGTCGTGATGTGCAGGAAGAACACGAGGTGCACGCCCATCTGCGCGATCGCCAGCACGATCAGAGCGACGGGGATGGATGGCTGCCAGACCAGGTCGGTTCCGGCGATGAAGAATGACGTTGCCGTGAGCAGCAGCGCGAGGCCGAGACCAACGACGTAGCCGAGCACCCGCTCGCCGACGCTGTGTTGCTCTTCCTCGCCCGGTGCGAGATCGTGTCCGGTCCGCACATGCGTCTGATCGCTCATACGGCACTCCCAAGCAGGTAGACGACGGAGAAGACCCCGACCCAGACGATGTCGAGCGCATGCCAGAACAGCGCAAAGCACATCATCCGGCGCAGGACGTCGGCGCGAAAGCCTTTTGCAAAGACCTGGGCCATCATGGTGAGCAGCCACAATATGCCGGCCGAGACGTGCAGGCCGTGGCAGCCCACCAGCGAGAAGAACGACGTCAGGAACGCACTGCGCGACGGGCCATAGCCGCGTGCAACGAGGTCGGCGAACTCGCGGAACTCGATGGTGAGAAAGATCAGTCCGAGCACGCAGGTCACGGTCATGCCGAGATAGAACCAGAACCGGTTGCGCACGTCGGCGGCAATGCTGGCCATGCCGCAGGTGAAGCTCGACARCAGCAGGCAGACCGTCTCGATCGCGACGTTGCGCTGCTCGAAGATCTCCGAGCCGCTGGGGCCACCCGCGGTCTGGCCGGACAGCACCGCATAGGCCGCGAAGAAGCAGGAGAACATTACGATATCGGAGAGCAGGAAGACCCAGAAGCCGTAGGCGGTCACGATGCGCTTCGATGCCGGGCCTGGATGCTCGACGACGAGCCCGATGTGGTGGGGGTCGGCATGCGCGCGGCCGGCTGTCGCCGTCATCGACATCAGAGCGCTCCCGCCATGCTGACGAGGCTGCGCCGTTCCTCGAGATTGATACGATCGATCGCTGCGACCTCGTCGGCCGGAATGACGTATTCGTCATGATCGCGCCAGGCGAACACGACGAAGGTCGCGAATGCGCCGATGCCGCCCAGGATCACCATCCACCAGATGTGCCAGATCAGCGCGAAGCCCATGATGGTGGCGAAGAACGCGCAGATGAAACCGGTCGGTGAATTCCTGGGCATCTCGATATCCTGATACTCCGGCCGATCATGCTCGAGCTGCTGCTGCTTGGCATGGGCCTTCTGATCCCAATAAGCATCCTCGCCGCGCACATCCGGATAGAAGGCGAAGTTGAACACGGGCGGCGGCGACGAGGTCGCCCATTCCAGCGAGCGCCCGTCCCAGGGATCGCCGGTGCGGTCGCGCAGGGCCTCGCGGTTGCGGATGCTGACCACGAGCTGCACGATCTGGCAGATCACGCCGATCGTCAGCACCGCCATGCCGGCGGCCGCCACGAACATCCATGGCCGCCAGGCCGCGACGTCGTAGTGCTGCATGCGCCGGGTCATGCCGAGCATGCCGGCGATATAGAGCGGAATGAAGGTGACGTAGAAGCCGAGGAACGTGAACCAGAACGCGGCCTTGCCCCAGCGCTCGTCGAGACGAAAGCCGAACGCCTTCGGGAACCAGTATTCGAAGCCGGCGAAGGCGCCGAACAGCACGCCGCCGATGATGACGTTATGGAAGTGCGCCACCAGGAACATGCTGTTGTGGAGCATGAAGTCGGCCGGGGGCACCGCGACCAGCACGCCCGTCAATCCGCCGATGATGAAGGTGACCATGAAGCCGACCGCCCACAGCATCGGCGTCGCAAAGCGGATGCGGCCGCCATACATCGTGAAAAGCCAATTGTAGATCTTCACCCCCGTCGGTATCGCAATGATCATGCTGGCGATGCCGAAGATGGCGTTGACGTCGGGGCCAGCGCCCATCGTGAAGAAATGGTGCAGCCAGACCATGAAGGAGATGACGCAGATCGCCATGGTCGCGAGCACCATCGAGCGGTAGCCGAACAGCGCCTTGCCCGAGAAGGTCGACACCACCTCGGAGAAGATGCCGAAGGCCGGCAATACGAGGATATAGACCTCCGGGTGCCCCCAGGCCCAGATCAGGTTCATGAACATCATGACGTTGCCGCCGGCTTCATTGGTGAAGAAGTGGAAGCCGAGGTAACGGTCGAGCAGCAGCATCGCGAGCGTGGCGGTGAGGATCGGAAAGGCGGCGACGATGAGCAGGTTGGAGGCCAGCGTGGTCCAGCAGAACATCGGCATGCGCAGATAGTTCATTCCCTTGGTGCGCAGCTTCAGCACGGTGGTCACGAGATTGATGCCGGCGACCAGGGTGCCGACGCCGGAGATCTGGAGAGACCAGGCGTAGTAGTCGACGCCGACGCCCGGCGAATAGGACAGTTCCGACAGCGGCGGAAAAGCCAGCCAGCCGGTGCGCGCGAACTCGCCGACCACGAGCGAGATATTGACCAGCAGCGCGCCGGTCGCTGTCAGCCAGAAGCCGACCGAATTCAGCGTTGGGAAAGCAACGTCGCGCACACCGAGTTGAAGCGGCACGATCAGGTTCATCAGCCCGATCACGAACGGCATCGCCGTGAAGAAGATCATGATGGTGCCGTGCGCCGAGAAGATCTGGTTGTAGTGCTCCGGCGGGAGATAGCCTTGTGACTGGTAAGCGACCGCCTGCTGGAGCCGCATCATGATGGCGTCGCTGCCGCCGCGCAGCAGCATGACCGAGGCCAGCAGGATATACATGACGCCAATGCGCTTGTGGTCGACGCTGGTGATCCACTCGTGCCAGAGATACGGCAGATGTCCCTTAACGACGACCCAGATCAGCACGCCGAGGATCGCGACCAGCACCACGGCACCCGCAATGAGGGGTATCGGCTGGTCGAACGGGATCGCCGACCAATCGAGCTTACCGAGCATCGTGGCCTCCACTGTGCGGCCTGCCGGCATCGGAGAGCAGCTCCGGGCCGGGCCCTGGCGGAATGTGCTGGGTTGCGATCAGGTCGAACAGACGGGGATCCGCCAGGCGAAAGGTCAGCCTGTTCTTCTCGATGCCCTGCTGCATCAGCTTCTTGTAGCTGTCCTCGTTCAGCACGGCATCGGTCTTCGCCGTGGTCGCGACCCAGTCTGGGAAGGCGAGCGGCGAGATCACGTTGACGTCGAACATCATGTCGGGAAAGCCGTCGCCGGAGAAATGCGCCGACAGGCCCTGCAACTTGCCCTCATTGTCGGCGCGCAGGTTCAGCTTCGTCACCATGCCGTTCATGGTGTAGATCATGCTGCCGAGCTGCGGGATGAAGAACACGTTCATCACGCTCGACGACGTCAGCTGGAAATTCAGCTCGGCACCGGCCGGCACCGTCAGCGTGTTGACGGTGGCGATGCGCTGGTCCGGATAGATGAAGAGCCATTTCCAGTCGAGCGAGACCGCCTGGATGCGGACTGGACTGCCGGTGCCCGGCACGGGCGCGGCGGGATCGAGCTGGTGCGAGCCGATCCAGGCGACGCCGCCGAGCAGGATCACGGTGAGCGCGGGGATCGCCCACACCACCATCTCGACGCGGCCGGAATAGACGAAGTCAGGCTGGTAACGTGCTCTCGGATTGGACGCGCGAAACCAGAACGCAAAGGCCAAAATCGCGAAAATGGTCGGCACCACGATCACGAGCATGATGAAGACGGAATCGACCAGGATGGTGCTGTTGGCGACAGCCACCGGCCCTTGTGGATCGAGCAGATTCATCGGCAAGCCACTGACGATTGGGAAACCCCAGGCGAGAGCCTAGCGCGGAAAAGCCCCCGCAACAAACGCAAGCTCGGCAGAACGGTTCCGCGACATGCCCGCTTAATCGCGCGCCGTGCCGCCCGGCGGCATGCAATTCCATGCGATGTCAATGACATCTGCGCGGGACCATCGGCCTTCTCTCCTGTCAGGGCGATTGCTAATCTGCACGAAAATAATTGGGATGAAACGACATGCAGGGCCCCGAGGACGATGCCGGCCTCGCCGGCAAGGTGGCGCTGATCAGCGGCGGTGGCGCCGCTGGCGACGGCATCGGTAACGGCCGCGCTGCAGCAATTCTGTTGGCCCGCGCCGGAGCAAAAGTGCTGGTGGCCGATCGCGACCTCAAGCTCGCCGAGCGCACCGTGGAGATGATCCGGGACGAGGGTGGCACGGCAGCGGCGCATGGCGGCGACGTCACCAGCGAAGCCGATTGCAAGACACTGGTCGAAGCTACACTCGACCGCTGGGGCCGGCTAGATTTCCTCGACAACAATGTCGGCATCGGCAGCCGTGGCAGCGTGGTCGACGAGACACCCGAGCAGTATCGCCGTGTCATGCAGGTCAACGTCGAGACGATGTTCCTGCTCTCCAAGCACGCGATCCCCGCGATGATCAAGACCGCCAAGGGCGGCGCGATCGTCAATATCTCCTCGATCTCGGCGCTGCGGCCGCGCGGGCTCACGACCTACACGACATCGAAGGCCGCCATCATCGGTCTGACGCGCGCCATGGCTGTCGATCACGGCCGCGACAACATCCGCGTCAACTGCATCTGCCCCGGCCCGATGTACACGCCGATGGTCTATGCCCGCGGCATGAGCGAGCGGGCCCGCGCCAACCGCGCCAGGGCCTCGCTGCTGAAGACCGAAGGCACCGGCTGGGATGTCGGCCACGCCGTCAAATTCCTGCTCAGCAACTTTGCACGCTACATCACCGGCCAGGTGTTGGTGGTCGACGGCGGCGTGACGCTGCAAGCGCCGGAACGTGAATCACAGGAACACTGAAAGGAACACGGATGGCCCGCCTACCCTATCTCGAGGCCGACCAGGTCGCGCCCGAATATCGCGACATGCTCAAGCGCAACACGAACCTGCACAAGCTGCTGGTCAACTCGCCGGAGATGGCGCGCGCCTTCAACGGCATCGGCAGCTATATTCGCTTCAAGAGCAAGCTCGACCCGCGGCTGCGAGAGCTCGCGATCCTCCAGGTCGGCTGGATGGAGAAGTCGGAATACGAATTCACCCACCATGTGAAGATCGGCAAGGAGTTTGGCGTCACCGACGAGGACATCACAGGCCTGATGGCGGAGACCGAGGGCAAGCCGTCGAAGCTGGAGCCGCTCGCAAAAGCGATCCTGAAAGGCGCCCGCGAGATGGTGCGCCAGCTCGCGATGTCGGATGCCACCTTCGCCGAGATCAGGCAGCATCTCTCCGACGAGCACATGGTCGACCTCGTACTCACCATCGCCTTCTATTGTGGTGTGGTGCGGGCGCTCGCCACCATGAAGATCGACAACGAACCGTATTACAAAGAGGTACTCCAGCAGTACCCGATCCCGGGAGTGAAGTGACATGCGCTTGAAGGACAAGGTCGCGATCGTCGTCGGCGCCGGCCAGAGCCCCGGTGAAGGCATGGGCAACGGCCGCGCCACCGCGCTGACCTTCGCGCGCGAGGGTGCCAAAGTGCTGTGCGTCGACCACCACCTGGAATCGGCGCAGGAAACCGTCGATCTGATCGCAGCGGAGCAAGGCACCGCTGCGGCCTTCAAGGCCGACGTGACCAAATCCGCGGACATCAAGGCGATGGTCGTGGACGCGCAGGCGCGCTGGGGCCGCATCGACGTGCTGCACAACAATGTCGGCGTCAGCCTGTCCGGGGGCGATGCCGAGCTGCTTCAAATCACCGAGGAGGCGTTCGACCGTGTCGTCGCCATCAATCTGAAGAGCTGCATTCTCGCCGCGAAGGAAGTGATCCCGATCATGCGCGCGCAAGGAAGCGGCGCCATCATCAACATCTCCTCGATGGCCGCGATTACGACCTATCCTTACGTCGCCTACAAGGCGACGAAGTCGGCGATGATCGCCTTCACCGAGCAGCTCGCCTACCAGAACGCCGAATACGGCATCCGTGCCAACGTCATCCTGCCCGGCCTGATGAACACGCCGATGGCCGTCGACACCCGCGCCCGCGAGTGGCACAAGACCCGCGCCGAGGTCGAAGCCGAGCGCGACAGCAAGGTGCCGCTGCGCAAGAAGATGGGCACCGGCTGGGACGTCGCGAACGCCGCGCTGTTTTTGGCGTCGGACGAAGCGAATTTCATCACGGGCGTGACGCTGCCGGTGGACGGTGGCGCGAGTGTGAGACGGGGGTAATTCGAGCGCGCTGCTTACCCTCCCCTGGAGGGGGAGGGAAACAGCGTCACTGCGGTGCGCGCGTCGCCCGCCAGATGGTGCCATTGCCGTCCTCCGACACCAGCAGCGATCCATCCTTCGCCACGGCGACACCAACCGGCCTTCCCCAGACCTCCGTGTCACTCACGACAAACCCCGTGACGAAATCCTCGTACTCGCCGGTGGGCTTGCCGTCCTTCATCCTGATACGGATCACCTTGTAGCCGGTGCGCTTGGAGCGGTTCCAGGAGCCGTGCTCAGCGGCGAAGGCATCGCCTTGATAGTCGGACGGAAACTGCGTGCCCTGATAGAAAGTCATGCCGAGCGAAGCCGAGTGYGGCTGGATCAGCACGTCGGGCACCGTCACCTTGTCCTTGAGATCCGGCCGCGCGCCGGCGTGGCGCGGATCTTCGTTGCCGCCGATATAGAACCACGGCCAGCCGTAGAACGCGCCCTCCTTCACGCTGGTGACGTAATCGGGCACGAGATCGTCGCCGAGCCCGTCGCGCTCATTGGTCGAGCACCAGGGCAGCCCGCTCTGCGGCTCGATCGCAAGACCGACGCAATTGCGGATGCCGGTGGCATAAATCTTCCGGTCCTTGCCGTCAGGCGTGAATGCCATCACGGTGGCGCGCTCGAGCTCACTGGCCCAGGCCGCGCCGAGCGGCTGCGTCTTCGACCAGCCATCCAATCCGCCCGGCGGCGTCCCCATGCCCTCGGCGACGTTGCTGAGCGAGCCGACCGAGACCAGCATGCGCTTGTTGTCGGGCGTGAAGACGATGTCGCGGGTGGAATGGCTGCCGTCCTGCGGCAGGCTTGCCACGATCGTCTCCGCCCTGCCGCGCGCCTTGAGATCGCCGGCCTGATAGGGAAACCGGACGACGCTGTCGGTGTTGGCGATATAGACCCATTGCGGATTGTCGCCGTTCGGAAAGAAGGCGATGCCGAACGGCCGTCTCAATCCGCTGGCAAACACCTCGTTGGTCGCGGCCTTGCCGCCATCCCCGGCGCGCAGCACGCGGATGGCGTCGGCCCGCGTCTCCGCGACGAAGACATCGCCGTTCGGCGCGACCCTCACAATGCGCGGCGCGCGCAAGCCTTCGGCGAACAGCTCGATCTTGAAACCCGCCGGCACACGTGGCGTGGCCTCCGGCGGTCGCGACGCCACACGCGCGGTGCTCGCAACCGACCGTGTCGCGCCGGGCCTGACGAGGTCCTGCGGCCGGATCAACCTGACCGTGCCGGGCTTGTCGGCCTGCCAATCGCCATAGGCGTCCTTGCCTTGCAGAACCGGCTCGGCCTGCGCGCTGGCAGCAACCGCGACCAGCAATCCCGCAGCCGTTGCTGCGGACGAAATCCTGCTTTTCACGTCGTCTTCCTCCCAGCCTGCGCGTCCTGAACGTCGACGCTTATAGGTCCGCAAATGTTCTACGGCAGTTCAAACACCTGCCGAATCCCACGTCAGCTCATGCCCGCACGATGTGCATCGGCCACGGCCCATCGTACTGGAAAATGCGGCAGATCGGTGCGACACATTGTAAGGGCGCGACCGCCGGTTGCGGTCATCAAAGCTGCGGCATCCAGGTCGCAATTGATGGGGTGATCATGTGGGGATCCATCATATCGGAATGGGCGAGCCTGCTGCTGCGCTGGCTGCACGTGGTGGCGGCGATCGCCTGGATCGGCAGTTCCTTCTACTTCATCGCCCTCGATCTCAGCCTGAAGCCGAAGACTGACCTGCCGGACGGCGTGCAGGGCGAAGCCTGGCAGGTCCATGGCGGCGGCTTCTACCGGATCATGAAATATCTGGTGGCTCCGAGCCAGATGCCGGAGGAGCTGACCTGGTTCAAATGGGAGGCCTACACCACCTGGCTGTCCGGCTTCGCGCTGATGGTGGTGGTGTACTATCTCGATGCCGACCTGTTCCTGGTCGACAAGTCGATTCTCGACCTCACACCGATCCAGGCCGGGCTGTTCAGCTTCTGCAGCCTGGCGCTGGCATGGCTGCTCTATGAGGCGGCCTGCCGCACCGGGCTTGCGCAGCGCGAGCTGCCCTTTGCCATCGGCGGCTATCTGTTCCTGGTCGCGCTCACTTACGCCTTCACCCACGTCCTGAGCGGGCGCGGCGCCTTCAACCAGATTGGGGCGATCATCGGCACCATCATGGTCGCCAACGTGTTCGCATTGATCATCCCGAACCAGAAGAAGATCGTGGCCAGCCTGATCGCGGGACAGGCGCCCGATCCGAAGCTCGGCAAGGCCAGCAAGGAGCGCTCGGTTCACAACAACTACCTGACCTTGCCCGTCGTCGTGCTGATGATCAGCAATCACTATCCTCTGCTCTACGCGACGCGCTTCAACTGGATCATCGTCGCGATCATTCTGGCGCTCGGCCCCGTGATCCGCCACTTCTTCAACGAGCGGCACGCGGGGCACAAATCGCCGTGGTGGGTGTGGGGTGTCGCCGCATTGGGCGTGATTGCGATCCTCTTGCTCTCCGCCGCAGGCCCGCGCGAGGTCAAGACGGGCGCGCTGTCGGCACAGCCGACGCGCGCCAATGTCGAGGAGATCGTGATGTCCCGTTGCAGCATGTGCCACGCGGCAGAGCCGGTCTGGGCCGGCATCGTGACCGCGCCCAAAGGCATCTTGCTCGACGCGCCCGAGCACATCCATCGCAACATCCGCCTGATCGGCCGCGTGGCGGCGTGGTCCAATGCGATGCCGCCGGGCAACATCACCGACATGACCAGCGAGGAGCGCGCCATTCTCGCCGCCTATATCGAGCAGGCGCAGTGACGCCATCGCGCGTCGATACCGCATTTCGCGAAATGAAATTCCGCATCTAGCGCCGATTTGAAAATGACTTGATCGCCTATCCGGCGTAGACAGGGCCAGCGGCCGCTGGCGCGGTCCAGATCGAAATTTGCATTTGCTGCGGGGAAAGAACAGTGGCCCTCAAGAACATCATCGGTATCGACCACGCCGTGGTCATGGTTCGGGACCTCGACAAGGCCGCCGAAAACTACAGGCAGCTCGGTTTCACCCTGTCGCCGCGCGGCACCCACAGCGCGCATATGGGCACCGGCAACTACACCATCATGTTCGACCCCGACTATATGGAGCTGCTCGGCGTGCTGGTGGCGACTGAGCACAACGCACCGGCCCGCGCCTTCGTCGACAGGCACGGCGAGGGCATCGAGCGCATCGCCTTCACGGCGATCGACAGCGCAGCCGGCGCCGAGGAGATCCGTGCGCGCGGCCTGACGCCGATCGGCCCGACCGATTTCGAACGGCCGGTGACGCTGCCCGATGGCACGATCTCGGCTGCAAAATTCCGCACCTTCATGTGGCCGACCGCTGAGGCGCCCGGCGGCGTGCGCATCTTCGCCTGCCAGCACAAGACCCGCGAGACGGTGTGGATTCCTGAATTGATGAAGCACGCCAATGCGGCGAAGCGGATCAGGCAGACGCTGATCGCAACGCCCGAGCCCGCGCAGGATGCGGCGCATCTCGGCCGCCTAATCGACCGCGAACCGAAGGCGGAAGCCGACGGTGCAGTCGCCGTGCCGTCCGGCGGCGACCGCGCCGACTTCGTCTATCTGACGCTGGACCAGCTCGGCAGACGCTATCCCGGCGTGCCGCTCACCGGCCTTTCCGCGCGCGGTGGCGCCGCCCTGGTCCTCGTCAGCGGCGATCTCGCAGCCACCGAGAAGGCGTTGGGTCCGGCTGCGTTGCGCAGCGGGGCCGCGATCTGCGTGCCACCGGCCAAGGCCAACGGCACCCTGCTCGCCTTCGTTGCCGGCTGATTTGAACTAATTCTTTAACAAGCGTTTACCGGGCAAGCCTAGGCTTTTCGGGCTTTTCACGCCGCCCGAGGCCAAGCGCATGTTCAAAGAGGAATCGCCGATCGCCTATGACGCGCCGGCCGAACTGAAGAAGTGGCCGTCGCTGAAAGGCGAGAGACAGAAGGACCGGGGTCCGCCCTATCTCGTCTACAACGGCACGCTCGCCGACTGCGTTCGCGTGCTCATGGATAAGCCGATCAAGGGCATTTCGCTCTATGACATCATGACGAAGCCGCAGCCGGCTTTTGAGCAAACGGTGCTGTCGCCCGGCGACGCCGCCGAGATCGCGATGCGCAAGGATTTTCCCAAGGACTAGCTCGAAGCCCGCTTCGCGGCCGGTTTTCCCTGCTGCTTTAATGAGGATTCCGTCGGCGCATCGAGGAAGACGACCGGCGCGAAGGCCCGCGCCGTGCGCCTCGCATCGAGCGAGCCCTGATCCGCTACCGCAAGCAGATCCTCTCGCGTGACGCCCCCTACTCCGCCTTGATGTTCGCGGCCGCGACGACCTCGGCAAGATCCGTCGTCTCCTTGGCGATCTTCGCGGCGTAGTCGGCCGGGCTGAGCACGCTGACGACGCCTTGCGACTCCAGGCGCTCCTGCAACGCCGGATCCCTGGCGGCGGCGACGATCTCACGGTGCAGCGTCTCGCGGATCGGCGCGGGCACGGCCTTCGGCATGAAGAAGCCGACCCAGAACGAGATATCGAAGCCGGGATAGCCGGCCTCCGCGACGGTCGGCACGTCAGGCAGCGCCGGCAGCCGCTCGGCCGATGACACCGCAAGCGCGCGCAGCTTGCCGGCCTTCACCAGCGGGACGGCGGACAAGGGATCGAACACCGCCAGGACCTCCTGCGCGAGGATGCCGACCTCGGATGCCGCGCCGCCGCGATAGGGCACGTGAATCAGCTTGATGCCGGCCTTCTGGCTGAGCAGCTCCATGGCGAGATGGGCAAGGTTGCCGTTGCCGCCCGAGCCGTAGGCGAGCGCGCCGGGCGCGGCCTTCGCCGCCGCGACCAGATCGGCGACGGTGTTGATGTTGGCCGTTTTGGGATTCTCGGGATTGACCACCAGAACGAGCGGCGCCGAGATGACGGTGGTGAGCGGCGCAAAATCGCCTTGCGGATCGTAGCGGGCGTCCTTGAACAGCGTCTTGTTGAGCGTGATCGTGGACGAGTTACAGGCGAGGATGGTGTAGCCGTCCGCGTCCGCGCGCGCCACGCCCTCGGCTGCGATCATGCCGTTGGCGCCGGCGCGGTTCTCGACCACGAAGGGTTGGCCGAGCTTGTTGCTCAGCCGGTCGCCGACGATGCGCGCGACCACATCGACCGGGCCGCCCGCGCTGAAGCCGACCATGATCTTGACCGGACGCGTCGGATATTTCTGCGCGAGAGCCTCGGTCGTCACGCACAATCCGGCGACAATCGCCAGCAGGCGAAGCGTTCGTTGCATTCGTTCTCTCCCCGGACCCGCGCTGCCGCTTTTGCATGGTGCGGCGCCTCTGGAGATCATGATTAGCGGTCGCGCCGGATTTCGCAATCGCGTTTGCACGCCGGCATTCCGTCGTGCGGCACGCGAGAGCCGCATCCAAACAAAAAATGCGAAAACAACCCCATGCACAGTAGCCGGCCCCTGTCAGGACAAGGACTTGCGCAGGACAAGAACCTTCGGATACCACGAAATGCAGTTTGACACGTCGGGCAAAACACCGGCATGATGGCATCATCGCAACAATCGCCAGCGTCCAGGCCGCCCGCTCCTCGGGCGACTCGCCGCGATCGCGCGCAAGCCTCTCATCGACATCTCAAAATTCGTAGCCGCGCAGCACGCGAGCGGTCGTTCGCGCACCTGCGCCGGTAAAGGACACGACACATGACGACATCCCCCGATCGCCACACCACGCCGCCGGTTGCGGCAAACGATCGCAGCGACCCGGCTGCGAGCCCGCGCGTCAAACTCTACAGGCGGCGCATTGCCATCGATCATCCCGACCCGAGAACCGGCGAACGGCTGCTAGCCGACGCGCTCGGTGCCGTCGACCGTGACGCGTTGCAAGGCATCCTGAAGCAATTGGTGAAGGCCAGCGTGACTGCGCAGAAGCCGGACGAGGCCAATCTCGCCTTCATGATCTCGATGATGAAGAGCATCGCGCCGCGGGACTCCATCGAGGCCATGCTGGCGGCACAGATGGTCTCCATTCACGTCCTGGCGATGCGCTGCGCCCATCGCCTCGCCTTCGCTGACGACATCCCGCGGCAGGACAGCGCGTCACGCGCGCTCGCCAAGCTGGCGCGAATCTTTCCGGCCCAGGTCGAGGCGCTCAACCGGTACCGCAACAATGGCGAGCGGGCGATCACGGTGGAGAGTCTGACGGTGCAGGATGGCGCAGGAGCCATCGCGAGCCACCCCGTCCAGCACACGGGCATGATCGTAACGGAGCAAAGCGTCGCGGACACGCCGATGGGAGCAGGATCGGTCTCGCCTCGCGAAGCCGGCGAAGGCGAACATGAACTGGTCGATGCCGCACAAGGTGCCACCGCATGAGCGGCGATCACCCCCGCAACATGGCTGCGATGCTGGCGAGTCCGCGCTGCGGCGCCAGGACACGCAGCGGCAGCGCCTGCCTCGCGCCGGCGGTGCACGGCAAGACCCGCTGCCGCATGCATGGCAGCGCCGCGAGATCAGGCGCACCGAAGGGAAATCAAAATGCGCGGAAGCATGGGCTATTCACGCAGGACCGGATCGCAGAACGAAGGGCGATACGGGCGTTGCTGGGCGAGACGCGGAAGCTGCTGCAGGAGCTGGGCTAGCACTACTTTGGCAGATTTTTGATTTTGTCGCGTTTTATAGGATTCCCGAATCAATTTTTCAATGATTCATGGGTGGTCGGCTCTTGGAGGGCTGACCATGCCGGGATGGGAAGACGAACTTGAACGCTGGCTGATGCCGTTCTT
>NZ_JBFRFR010000099.1:0-24952 GCF_052114925.1 Bradyrhizobium sp. 2TAF36
TGCCGAATGCCGAACGTCATCAGCCTGATCAAAAGCGGCGATGCACGCCCGCTCGCGGTGGCCAGYGACAAGCGCATGACCGCGCTGCCGGATGTGCCGACCGCGGCGGAGGCGGGCCTCAAGAATTACGAGAGCGCCGCTTGGCTTGCTCTGCTCGCGCCCGCGAGCACAGGCAAGGCCGTGCTCGACAGGCTCTATGCGGCGATGGCGGAAGCCGTGAACGATCCGAAGGTGCGCGCCCTCTTCGTCGAGCAAGGCGCCGAGCCCATGGTGATGGACCCACAAGGCCTGAAGGATTTCATGACATCGGAAACGACGAAATGGGCTGCGGTCATCAAGAAGATCGGCATCGAGCCGATGTAACCCCGAGCTTTTGTGCAATTATCAGCATCGTCCGGATGATCCGTCCGCGATAGCTCGCCAAAAAGCGCCTCCAACTTACGCTGCCGTGAAGGGCCGCAGATCCATGTGCCGGTTGACATCCTTATAGAGGAGATAACGGAACCGACCTGGGCCCCCGGCGTAGCACGCCTGCGGACAGAACGCCCGCAGCCACATAAAATCTCCTGCCTCGACCTCGACCCAGTCCTGGTTGAGCCGGTAGACGGCCTTGCCCTCCAGAACGTAAAGACCGTGCTCCATGACATGGGTCTCTGTGAAGGGAATAGATGCGCCCGGCTCGAACGTGACAATATTGATGTGCATGTCATATCGGATATCGGCCGGATCGATGAAGCGTGTGGTCCTCCATCTCCCATCCGTATCTGGCATTAGCGTCGGTGCGACCGAGTCCTCGTTGGTCACGATGACGTCGGGGTGAGCAAGCCCCGGTACGCCCTGATACAGCTTGCGGATCCAATGAAAATGAGCGGGGCTCGAGCTGCGATTGCGAATACTCCAGCCGCGGCCGGGCGGAAGATAGGCAAAGGCCCCGGGCCGCAGCTCCCGCTCCTTGTCCGCCACCTCGAGGCTCAATTTGCCACCCGCGACGAACAGCGCGCCTTCGGCATCCTTGTCCGGCTCCGGCAACTCACTTCCCCCACCCGGTGCCACCTCCATAAGATAATGGGAAAATGTCTCGGCGAATCCGGAAAGCGGTCGCGCCAGCACCCACACACGCGTGTTATCCCAATGCGGCAGATGGCTGACGACGATATCGCGCTGCACCCCTCCTGGTATGACCGCATATGCGTTCGTGAAGACCGCCCGGCCGCTCAAGAGCTCCGTCTGGGCCGGATGGCCGCCCTGCGGCACGTGATAGGTTTGCGATGGCATGGTCGTGGCCTCCGATAGGTTTCCCGTGTGGTATGTCATTGCGCGGCTCTGCTTGCCGCGCGTCATTTTCCGAGAATGCTGTCCGGCGCAAGATCGAGCTGCATCATCTCTTCCAGCCAATATTCCTCAAGATTGTCGCCCCCGCCCTTCCGGTCGACGACGAAGAACGGACTGGAGTCTTCCAGAACAAGCAGCGGATGGTGCCAGCAGTTGCGGGCATAGTTTACGCCCTGGTGTCCCGTTACAGCGAAGGCCCGATAGGTCGAGGCGATATGCGGATCCGTGCAGACGACGATCAGCCAGTCCTTGCGGTTCAAGGGCATGAACAATTGACTTCCAAGCGGATGGCGCTCCATCAGCCGGATCGCGATCGGCGCAGGCCGGGTGGAGGCGACAAACCAACTGATGTTGATCTGTCCGCCTTCCGCGGTGACGTCGATCGTGGCGAGATCGTTGAAGCGCCGGGCATAGCCTTCGTTGATCGGCAGGGGCGTCAACCCATCCGTATCGACGACATCGCCAAACGGCGCAAATGCCTTCCTCGTTAGAGGCTCAATCGAAAGCGTCAGCATCGCCATATTCCAACCAACACTCGCGTTTCACGCCGTCTGTGCACTCGGGACGGGCTCATCTCCGCCGACGGCATCGACCAGCCCCTCACTTGAGGGATCAATCTCGCCGTTCAGGATACGATGTGCCTTTGCCCTGTCGATGTCGCCTTCCCAGGACGCGACGACGACGGTGGCAACGCAGTTTCCGACATAATTGCCGAGGGCGCGGGCAATGCCGATGAACCAGTCGACCGACAGGATGAGCACAAGGCCAATCGCCGGAATGGCAGGGATAGCGGCAAGCGTCGCGGCGAGCACCACGATGGCCGAGCCCGGAACGCCGTGCGCGCCCTTCGAGGTGAGCAACGCGATGCCAAGGATGGCCAGGAGATCGCCTGTCGCAAGCGGCGTGTTGGTCGCCTGTGCGATGAAGACTGCGGCCAGGGTCAAGTAGATGGAGAACGCGTCCAGATTGAACGAGTATCCGGTCGGTATCACCAGACCAACCGTCGACCGCTTGATGCCGAGCTGCTCGAGCTTTCGCATGGTTTGCGGCAGAACGCTGTCACCTGCGGCGGTGCCGAGAACGATCATCAGCTCTTCGCGCAAGTAGGCGAGCAACTTGAACAGGCTGAAGCCGGACAGTCGCATGATCGCGCCGAGCACCACGATCACAAACAGGACCACGGCCAGATAGAACAGGCCGACGAGCCCGCCGAGTTGCTTGAGCCAACCAACACCGTACTTCCCGACCGTGAAGGCGATGGCACCGAAGACGCCGATCGGCGCGAGCCGGACGACGAAATTCATCATCTTGAAGATGATTTCGTTCGCGCGCTCGATGAACTCGACGACCGGCTTCGCTCGCTCGCCGCACAAGGACACGGCGCAGCCGAACATGATCGAGACGATCAGCACCTGCAGGACGTCGCCGGAGCTGAAGGCCCCCACAATCGTCGAGGGGATGAGCTTCATCAGGAATTCGGAGACGCCGCCTCCCGCGACCTGAGCCGCGGTCTGGCTGAACCCGCTAAGGGCCTTGGCGTCGAGCGTCTTCGGGTCGATGTTCATTCCTGCGCCTGGCTCGAAATAGTAGGCAAGCCCAATGCCGAACACCAGTGCGACGGTGGTGACGATCTCGAAATACAGGAGAGAGCGGATGCCAACCCTTCCAACCTTCGACAGGTCTCCCGCCGCGGCGATGCCGTGCACGACGACGCAGAACACGATCACAGGCACCAGCATCTTGATCAGCTTGATGAAGCCGTCGCCGAGCGGCTTCATCTGAACGGCGAGGTCGGGATTAGCCATGCCGAGGGCGATGCCCAGCATGAGCGCAATGACGACCTGGAAGAAGAGTGACTTGAAGATCTTGGGCACGGCTTTTCCTCGCTTGGCTGGTCTTCGACTGACGCGGCTTGGTGGGCCTTCGGGCCTCCGCCTATCTTGTTGTTTGGTGGTGACGTGTCGTCGTACGCACAAAGGAGCGCGCTTGCCGTGATCGCGGACCGCGCCCGGCCCGCAGAGGGCTCCGTCGGGCATTCGTTGACCATCGCGGATCTCAAGTCCAATATATAGAACGACACGATTGATAGGTTTTCCAAATGGATCTCCGCCAGCTCCGATATTTCATTGCCGTCGCCGAAGAGCGCAGCTTCACCCTCGCCGCTCGGCGACTGAACCTTTCCCAACCACCGCTGAGCCAGCACATCCAGACGCTGGAGGCCGAGCTCAAGACGCAGCTTCTCCACAGGACCAGCCGCAGGGTCGAACTGACTAAGGCCGGCGAAGCCCTGCTGGGTCGAGGTCGCGCCATTCTCCAGCAGATCAAGCTCGCGGAAGACGAAGTTCAGTCGATCGGCGCTGGCCTTATCGGCACGCTTGACGTTGGTGCGACCGGCTCCATCCTGCGCGGTCGGCTGGCGGAACTGCTTGCCGCCTACCGAAAGGTTGCTCCGTCGGTGAGAACCACGGTGCATGAGCAGGCGCCTGCATTGCAGATCGCAGCACTCCTCAACCGCACGACCAACATTTGTCTCATTCGCAGCGTTCCGACCGAACACGGCCTGACCAGCAAGCTTGCCTGGCGGGAAGAGGTGGTCCTCGCACTGCCGCACGCGCACCCGTTGGCCGGGCGCAAGCGCGTTGCGCTTAGCGAACTAGCATCGGAGGATCACATCGTCCTCGACCCCAATAGCTCAGAGTTCGCACGCTACATCCAGAAATGCTGCGTCGATGCCGGCTTTTTGCCGCGGGTATCCCAGCAGGTCGTCGACGCCCAGTCGATTCCGAGCCTGATCGTGGCGGGCTTCGGCGTGGCACTGGTGCCCCAGTCCATTGCGCGCTTCACGACAGCCGACATTGTATTCCGGCCCATCAGACCCTCGCCACCCTCGGCCGATGTGTTCTTGGTGTTCCGAGAGGATGAGACGTCGATGGTCGTGCGCAATTTCATCAAATTGGCCGTTCGGTACCTAAGCCACCGCAAAAGCCCGAGGCAAGCCTCCTGAATGAGCACGACGGTCGTCGTCGCCATCGGCGGTCGGGTCCGGGTGGCTTCCGGACATCCCGGCGTTGAACGCTCGACAGATTGTCGACTGCTGCATCGCGACCCACGCGGGCCTTAATGGCGTTCGGATTGGATTTCAGCCTGATCGCCTTGATCGGCATTATGCAGTTCGTCGCGTCGAATTATGGTTAAGAGGCTCGCAGTGCGTTCGTTAGCGCAGACAGCGCAGCCGGCTGATGCTGACGACTGGGGTAATACATGAAGAACCCGGGAATTGGCGGCGTCCAATCCTCCAGCACACGAACAAGGCGACGTTTCGCAACATGCTCCGCGACCTGCTCTTCGAATGCGAGCCCCAGGCCGGCGCCAGCGAGTGCGGCCTGAATCACCAGGTGGGTATCATCGATGATGAGCGGGCCATTCACGCCGACCGTGACCGCCTGTCGTCCTTTCTCGAATTCCCACCTGTATGGACCGCCCGGAAGACGCAGGCTTATGCATCGATGGTCATTTAGATCCTTGGGTTTCCGGGGAATGCTTCGTGATGAAAAATAGCCGGGCGATCCGACCACCGCCAATCTCAACTCCTGGGTGACCCGCACCGCGATCATGTCTTTCTGAATGTACTCGCCAAGTTGAATACCGGCGTCGAACTCACCCGCAACGAGGTCGACGGGGCCAGTGACGGTAACAACGTCAAGAACGATGTCGGGGTAAGCTTCCGCGAACGCCGTGAGCCGCGGCAACAATACCATCACGGCAGCCGACCGGGACATTACAATCCGAAGGCGCCCTGCAGGCCGGTGCCGAACGTTTCGGGCTTCGTTGATGGCACGAGCAATCTGCTCGAGTGCCGGAGACAATTCCTTCAGGAGAGCTGCCCCTGCAGCGGTTGGCGCAACGCTCTTGGTCGTTCGAGCAAGAAGCTGCAGCTCGAGCCGTTGCTCAAGTCCGCGGATCGTGTGGCTCAGGGCAGACTGAGACACACCGATCTTTGCCGCAGCCCGCGTAAAGCTCCGTTCTCTGGCGACGATTGCAAACGTAGCAAGTTCGTTCAGCTCGTTTCTCATGATTTATGAATATTCCTCATAAGCCCATGTTGTTCAACACGTCTATCCTCATAAGCTACTTTGTCCTAGGTTCGGTCAGCAAGGAAGACTTGAGGCAACCTTCTGCAGGTTTCGGCCGGAGACGAAACTTTCCAGCCACGCGCAGTTTCTTCCCGTTCCAAACGTTATGGATAACAGGCCTATGGATACCGATGTTCGTGCATTGCGCTCACTGGCGCAGACCTATTTCGACAGTGCCTATGAAATGGATGCCGACAAATTCGCGTCTATATTCCATCCCTCGAGTTCCGTGACCAAGGTCGGCGACGACGGCAACGTGAGCGTGACGCCAATTGCGACGTGGCTGGCAGCTGTCCGTAATTTGAAAGCTCCGAAGCAACAGGGCCTGGAGCGCCAAGATCAGATCCTCTCCATTGACGTTGAAGGAGAGCTCGCGCTTCTGAAGCTGAAATTGCAAATTCCGCCGCGCTACTTCACCGACATGCTGTCGTGCTTGAAGGTCGACGGAACCTGGAAGATCGCTCAGAAAGTGATGACTTCGAAACTCTGACGGTTTCGGTGCCGTTTTGAGAAAGTGAATCAAACGCTCGTCAGGTTGTCCGTGAAAGCTCTATCACAAAGCCCCAACACCTTGGGCTGCGCTTCGGGATCATGGAGGATTTGGTCACTCTCTGATGGATATGTCGACCTGCCCGCCGAATCCCTCAAACATCCAAACGAAAAACCATGCATGCAGACCGAACCGCCTCAGCGGGACGCTTCGCTGGTTCGATTATCGGTCAACTGCTTCCTATTCGATCGCTCTGGCATGGATCGCGTCTTGATCGATTGTGGAGCCGGCGCGAGCTGGGACCCGTCCATGGGTCACCTCGTGGAGGCGATGGCGGAGGCAGGCATCGACACGTCATCGGTCACGATGATCGCCCTCACTCATGCTCATGGCGACCACATCAATGGTCTCCTGATGCCTGACGGTCGACGAGCATTTAATGGCCTGAGGAAGATCGTGATAGGGGAAGACGCCGTCGAGGAGTTTCTTGCCGAGCCCGTGCTGGAGCAGTTTCGTTCGCTCCTTGCCCCAGTTAACGGAGGAGATCGGCTGGCCGATCATTTACTGGCGGTGGATATACCTGGGCACGCTCGGGGCCATATGGGTTATCTCCTCAACACTGACGAGGACGATGTCTTGTTCTGCGGCGACCTTATCCACGTTCCCGCCGCACAGTTTGCTCGTCCCGAGCTTACCTGGGCCTATGACGATGACGAAGCCGTGGCGAGGGCTACCCGGATCAGGTTGCTCCGGGACGCAGCAAATGCGCAGACGTGGCTGGCCGGCGCTCATTTAGGTCGACCAGGCATCGGCAGAGTGGTCGAAGAAGGGCAAGGATATGCGTTCGTTCCGGTCGCATAGCGGCCCATAAGTCCGCGCGAAGGGCGGCAGCACCTTCACGCACGCCCTCGTCAGCGCGGGACGACGGCAGTCGCTTCGATCTCGACGCGCGCGGATGGCTCGACGAGGCGCACCACCTGCACGAGCGCCATACTGGGGTAGTGGGTGCCAACCACCTCGCGATAGGCCTTGCCGAGCGCCTTCAGATTCGCGGTGTATTCATCCATGTCGACGACATACCACGTCAGGCGCACGAGATGGTCCGGCCGGGCGCCGCCTTCCGCCAGGATCGCAACGATGTTTTCGAGCGTCTGCCGAACCTGCGCGACAAACCCGTCGGCGAACCGACCTGCGATATCCCAGCCGACGACACCACCCGTCACAACGAGACGTCCTTCGGCCATCATGCCGTTGGCATATCCCTTCGGCTGCGGCCAGCCGCCGGGCTGAAGCACTTGCAGACCGCTCGTCGCGGCGGCCTCTGGCTTTTTCATCGTACTCATGCGGAGTTCTCGACCCTCTCAGCGCGGCTTCAGGAGATCGCGCGCGACAATCAGTTTCTGGACCTCGGTCGCGCCCTCGTAGATGCGCAGCGCGCGGATTTCGCGGTAGAGGCTTTCGACGATCTCACCCTTGCGCACGCCGCGGCCGCCGAACATCTGGACGGCGCGGTCGATGACGCGCTGCGCGGTTTCGGTTGCCGTCAGCTTCGCCATGGCAGCTTCGCGCGTCGTCGGAAGCCTCTGGACATCGCGGCGCCAGGCCGCGCGGTAAGTCAGCAGTGCGGCAGCATCGGTGTCGGTCGCCATGTCGCCAAGCGCGGCCTGGGTTAGCTGGAGATCTCCCAACGTCGCACCGAACATGTGCCGGCTGCGCGCATGCGACAGCGCTTCGTCCAGTGCACGACGGGCAAAGCCGAGGGCTGCGGCTGCGACAGACGCCCGGAAGATATCGAGGGTCTGCATCGCGAGCTTGAACCCGCCGCCCGGCGCGCCGAGGCGACGGCTCGCCGGAACCCGGCAATTGGTGAAGCGCAACGTCGCCAGCGGATGCGGCGCGATGACGTCGATGCGGTCGGCGATGCCGAAGCCGGGATCATCCGGGAAGACGACAAAGGCCGAGATGCCGCGAGCGCCCGGCGCCTCGCCCGTTCGCGCAAACAGCGTGTAGACGTCGGCAATACCGCCGTTGGAGATCCAGGTCTTCTCACCGTCGATGACGTAGTCGTCGCCGTCGGCGCGCGCGGTGCAAGACATCGCCGCGACGTCCGATCCCGCCTCCTTCTCGGACAGCGCGAAGGCCGCCAGCCATTCGCCGGCGCGAACTTTCGGCAGCACGGCCTTGCGCAGGTCCGCCGAGCCGCCGAGCGCGATCGCGCCGGAGCCGAGCCCCTGCATGGCGAAGGCGAAATCGGCGAGGCCATCGGCATAGGCCAGCGACTCCCGCGACAGGCAGATCGAGCGTGAATCGATCGTCGTCGCATCGCCGTCGGGCGCCGCGACGGCGCAATCGAGCACCCCCGCCTCGCCCATCGCGCGCACCAGCTTGCGGCAGGCGCCATCGACATCAGTGTGATCGATTGTGTCGAGAGCCCCCGACTGCACGAAGCGGTCGAGCGCCTCGCCGACCGCATGATGGCACGGCTCGAAAAACGGCCAATCGAGCCATTCGCGCCGGATCACTTTCGCCGTGGAGCTCATCTGATCCCTCCTCCGCTCATTGCGCGCCAGCTGCCGCCGCGCGCGCCAGATTGGTTTCGTATTGTCCCTTGGCGGACAGATATTGCTTCGGCCACTCGACCTTGGTGATGCCGATGCGCGCGGCTTCGTGCAGCGTCCAGGCCGGGTCGGCAAGATGCGGCCGCGCGATGGCGCAGAGATCGGCGCGGCCGGCCGCGAGAATCGAATTGGCGTGATCGGCCTCGGAGATCGCACCGACTGCGATGGTCTCAATGCCGACCTCGTTGCGGATCAGGTCGGCGAACGGCGTCTGGAACAGGCGTCCATAGATCGGCCGCTCGTCCTTCCAGACCTGCCCCGACGAACAATCGATCAGGTCCGCCCCGGCCTCCTTGAACATCGCAGCGAAGACCGCCGCATCGGCCGGAATGTTACCGCCGTCGGTCCAATCATGGCAGGACAGGCGCACCGACATCGGCCGGTCGGACGGCCACACCGCGCGCATCGCCTTGAACACCTCCAGCGGAAAGCGCGCGCGGTTTTCATGGCTGCCGCCGTATTCGTCCGTGCGCCGGTTGGTCAGCGGCGACAGGAAGCTCGACAGCAGATAACCGTGCGCGCAATGGAGCTCGAGCCATTCGACGCCGGCGGCAGCGGCACGACGTGTTGCCGCGACAAAATCGTCGCGCACGCGTTCCATGTCGCTGCGGTCCATCGCCCGCGGCAACTGGCTGTGGGGCAGATACGGCAGGGCTGAGGCCGAGATCAGCGGCCAGTCTCCGGATTCAAGGGGTTGATCGATCCCTTCCCAGGGCACCCTGGTCGCGCCCTTGCGGCCGGCGTGGCCGAGCTGAATCCCCACCTTGGCATGCCCGACGCCATGGACGAGCTCGACCAAGCGGCGCCACTGCGCCGCCTGCGCATCGTTCCAGAGCCCGAGGCAGCCCGGCGTGATCCGCGCATCGGGCGAGACGCAGGTCATCTCGGCGAAGACCAGCCCGGCGCCGCCCATGGCGCGCGCGCCGAGATGAGCGACGTGGAAGTCGTCGATGAGCCCGTCCTGCGCCGAATACATCGCCATCGGCGAGACCATGATCCGGTTCGCAAGGGTCAGTCCCCGCACACGGTGCGGTGTCAGCATCGGCGGCGGCACCCGCTCGCCATCCTTGACCGCAATGCCCGACCGCGCGGCGAACCAGCGCTCAAAACCTTCCAGCCAGGTTCGATCACGCAGGCGAAGGTTTTCGTGGCTGATGCGCTGCGAGCGCGTCAGCATCGAATAGAAGAATTGCGGCGGCTCGAGCGTATCGGCATAGCGGTGGCCGACCACCTCGAACCATTCCATGGCGTTGCGCGCCGCATTCTGGATGCGCGCCACGTCGACGCGGCGCACCTCCTCGTACGCGTCCAGCACGGTTTCGATGCCGGCGCGACCGTGGCCATGGCGATCGAACTGGTTGGCAAGCTCGATGGCGTCGTCGAGCGCGAGCTTGGTGCCCGAGCCGATCGCGAAATGCGCGGTATGCGCGGCGTCCCCCATCAGCACGACATGAGACTTGCCGTTGAACACGCTCCATTTGCCGCAGATCAGGCGGCTGAAATTGAGCCAGGCCGAGCCGCGCAGATGGCGCGCATTGGTCAGGAGCTTCGCGCCATCGAGCGTCTCGGCGAAGATCTTTTCGCAGAACTCGATCGAGGCCTGCTGATCGAGCTCGCCAAGCCCGTGGGCGTTGTAGGCTTCTTCCGTGGTCTCGACGATGAAGGTCGAGGTCTCCGCATCAAACTTGTAGATGTGCGCCTGGAACCAGCCGTGCTCGGTCTTCTGAAAATCAAATGTAAAGGCGTCGAACGCCTTCTTGGTGYCGAGCCAGATGAAGCGGTTGGGCCGGATCACCATGTCGGGCTGGAATTGCTCGGCATAGCGAGCGCGGATCCTGGAATTGACGCCGTCACAGGCGACGATCAGGTCGGCGTCGGGGTATTCGAGATCGGATTCGACCTCGCGCTCGAAGACGAGCTCGACACCCAGCGCTTCACAGCGCCGCTGAAGAATATTGAGCAGATGCTTGCGCCCGATACCGATGAAGCCATGGCCCGTCGTGCGCTGGCGCGTCCCCTTGAAGACGAGCTCGATGTCGTCCCAGTGATTGAAGGCGTCCTCGATCTCGGCCGCGCTCTCGGGGTCGGCAAGGCGCATCGCGGACATCATGGCATCCGAGAACACGACGCCCCAGCCGAACGTGTCGTAGGGCTTGTTGCGCTCGACGACCGTGATGACATGCTCCGGGTGCCGGCGCTTCATCAGCAGGCCCAGATAGAGACCGGCCGGGCCGCCGCCGATACAGACTATGCGCATGATCCCTCGCTTTCGCGCGTCGCGCCGTGTGCCGAGCTTTCACCCAAATTATTTTAAGCATAAAATATTTCCTCGGCGCGCGTCTTGTCAAGGCGGTTCTGCAAAGACCCGGCCCACGGGCTGGTCTCCGCGGCGTCGATCTGGAGATTCAGTGTAAATTGGACACACGGCAGCGCCGATTCCGAGCCGCTCGGGCGCAGCCTTGAATTTACTTTTGGCACGAACTATCTTGCCAATGACCACGACAGCTGCGCCGGCTTTCGTCAGGCCACCAAGCCCGGGAGATTCGATTGGCACTCGCGAAGGAGTCCACGCCTGTTTCAAAGAATGGGGCGGATCAGGACGCCGAGTACAGGGCTCAAACGCGGGTCTGGCTCCGGCTGCTCGCCTGCACGACCCTGATCGAAGGCGAGTTGCGGCGCCGGTTTCGCGAAGAGTTCGATTTCACGATGCCCCGCTTCGATGTTCTGGCCCAGCTCGACCGCGAACCGAGCGGGCTTGTGCTGGGAGAATTGCCCAAGCGCCTGATGGTCTCGGCCGGGAACCTCACGCCGATCGTGGACCGCCTGGTCGAGGACGGATACATCACGCGCACGCCCTCGAACCTCGACCGCCGCGTGCAGATTGTCTGCATGACGGTCGAAGGCCGCAAGACCTTCAGACGGATGGCCAAGAGCCACGGCGCGTGGCTTGCCGAGCTGCTGGCGGATTTCCCGGCGGACCGGTTCGACGGATTGATCGGCGAACTCGACGACCTCAAGGGTGCCGTCAGGGACGCCCTGCAAAAACCCTGAGCGGACCGACAGTCAGCGCCGCACCTTCACTCCGGCCGCCTCGCGATCCCAGGTATCCGTGGTGATGCCCGCCTCGCGCAGCACGCCCTTCTTGATCTTGCCGTTCTCAGTCAACGGCATCTGGCTCAGAATGCGCACATAGCGCGGGATGGCGAAATAGGCGATCTGCCCTTCGCAATGCCTGACGATGTCGACGGGCTCCAGCGATTGGCCCGGTTCGAGCAGGATCGCAGCCGCAACCTCGTCCTCGCCCAGCTCCGACGGCAGCGGGTAGATCGCACAGGCGGCGACCGCGGGATGGGACTGGATGGTCTGCTCGACCTCCCATGAGGATACGTTCTCGCCACGCCTGCGGATGGAATCCTTCATGCGGTCGATGAAGCGATAATGTCCGTCAGCATCGCGAACGACCCGATCGCCCGAGTGAAACCACAGATTTCGCCAGGCCTCGACCGTCTTCTCCGGCATGCCGAAATAGCCGGTGGCGAAAGCAAAGGGTTCTCCGGCGCGAAGCACGAGCTCGCCGGCCTGCCCGTCAGGAAGCGCTGAATCGTTTTCATCGACGATCCGCGCCTCGATTCCGTCGGCCAGATAGCCCATCGTTCCCGGACGATCCGACGGGATCGTGCCCGCGAACACGAAATTGGTCTCGGTCGACCCGTAGCCGTCGACCAGCGGCACGCCAAACCGCTGAAGGAACGGACCGTGGATTTGCGGCGGTACGCCGCCGCCAAGCGCAACGCGAAGACGATGCGCCTTGTCGTTCGCATTCTTCGGCTGCGCCAGCAGCATCGACGCCATCGCACCGAGCAGATAGCCGACCGTCGCCTTATGCCGTTGCGCGGCGGCCCAAAAGCCGGACGCGGAGAATTTCGGCTCCAGCACGTAGGTGCAGCCGTTCAGGAGCGCCTGATAGAACGCATTGAGCGCGTTGGTGTGAAACAGCGGCAGTGTCGTGAACAGCACATCGCCCTCGCGGACGCCGAGCGCCCGCGCCGAATAAATGCCCCACCAGAACAGCTGCGCCTGCGGACAGCACACACCCTTCGCTGGCCCTGTCGTGCCCGAGGTGTAGAGGATCGCAACGGTATCGCCGGGACGCACGGCACCCGCCGAGGCTGYGGCTCCGAGCGCCGGCAACGGTACGGCGGAAAGCCGGGCATCGACTGCACCGGCGGCAGCTCCGACGATCCAGGCGCGAGGTGGCAGGTCGACACCCGCCTCGACACTCTCGATCGCGTCGACGAACTGAGCCTCGACGACGAGGAGCGCGGGACGCGAATTGCGGAAGATGTGGGAGAGCTGGAAGCCGCGCAGCGCGGTATTGATCGGGACCGCGATGGCGCCAAGCCATGCGCAGCCGAGATAGACCTGCAGGAACTCCGGACGGTTCGAACACATCAGCGCGACCCGATCGCCCGGCCTGATCCCGGCGTCGACGAGCGCCTGGGCCGACGCGGCCGCGATCGCCGCGGTCTGCCCAAAGCTCCAGCGCGTCTCACCGGCGTCGAGCAGCACGCGCTCGCCATAGCGCTCGGCCTGCCGCGTGAGCATCGTTGAGAGGATGCGGTCCGACGGCGGAAACGACGTCACTGCACACGCCCAGGCCGGCGTCACGTTCTCCCGGCCGACCGCGTCGCTGACGTTCACCGGCGCGTTCTCCGTCACGATCATGCTCCCGTCTCAGGGCAACAGCTTGTATTTGCCGTTCTCAATCTGGACCATGACGCGCGAGCGATCGTCGACGCCGTGCCGATCCGCCGGCGTGTAGGTGTAGACGCCCTGCGTCCCGACGACCTCCTTGGTCGTGAACAGCGCCTGACGAAGCGCGGTGCGGAATTCCGGCGAACCGGGCTTGGCACCGGTTGCCATCGCGCGCTTGGCGGCATCGGCGAAGACGAGCCAGCCGTCGAAGGAATAGGACGAGAATGAATCCGTCGGCGCCTCGCCGTTGGCCTTCTCGAAGGCAGCGCGGAAATCCAGCGCCACCTTCTGGATCGGATTGCTGGACGGAAGCTGCTCCGCCGCGGTCACGGGTCCGGTCGGGCAGATGATGCCGTTGGCGGCCTTGCCGGCGAGACGCAGGAAATCGGCGCTGATCAGTCCATGATTGCCGTATAGCGGCCCTTTATATCCGCGCTCGGACAAGGCGATGACCGGCAGCGCGCCGGGCGTTCCAGTGCCGCCGAGCATGATGGCGTCGGGACGTGCGGCGAGTGCTCGCAGCACCTGAGCCGTGACCGAAGAATCCGATCTGGCGTAGCGTTCGTTGGCAATGATCTTGATGTCGGTCATCTTCACACTCTGCTCGAGCGAGTTGTACATGAGGTCGCCGAACGCATCGGAGAAGCCGATGAAGGCAACGGTCTTCAAGCCCTTCGCCTTCATGTGGTCGACGATGCCTTGCACCAGAAGCGGCGTCGGCTGCGGCGTCTGGACGACCCAGGGGCCGCCGTCGCCCGGCGGCACCGGCGCGATCGGGGAGACTGCGATCATCGGCACTTTCATCTCGATCGCGGCGGTCGCCATCGCCAGGGTCTGCGGCGCGCCCGACGTTCCGATCAGGATATCGACCTTCTCCTGCTCGACGAGCTTGCGCGCGTTGCGCGCCGAAGCGGTGGCATCGGAAGCGTCGTCGAGTTGGATGACGCGGACCTTCTCGCCGCCGATCTCACCGACATAGGCCTCTCCCGCGGCGATGCCCTTCGCATTCGGGATGCCGATCGAGGATACCGGCCCGCTGAGACCGGTGACGAAGCCGACGAGGATCTCGGCCTGAGCAATTTGCGGGACGGCGAGAAGCAATGCAGTGGAAGCCAGCAGGCTCTTGATCAAGTTCATGGCACCTGTCTTTCGTGAGGATGTCTTATTCCGATTGGCAAGCGCCATGGATTGGATTCAGGTCGACGCAACCAGCGCGATGACGCGAAGCGGACTGCCGGAGCCGTTCTGGATCTTCAGCGGCGAGGCCACGATGACGGCGCCTGTGGCCGGAAGCTGATCCAGGTTGCACAGGCATTGCAGGCCGTAGCGTCCGGCGCCGTGCAGGAAATGATGCGCCGGATAAGGCGGCTCGAAATGACCGGCCTGCCCCGCATCCGTACCGATGGTCTCGGTGCCGAACCCGATGACGCCGCGCTCCTCCACCAGCCACTTCATGACGGCCGCGTTGGGGCCGGGCGTGTGTGCGCCGTCATCCCTGAGATTGGAATAGTCGCGCCAGCCCTTCTTCGACCAGTCGGTCCTGAGCAGCACCCAGTTCCGCTCGGGGATCCGGCCGTGCTTTGCTTCCCAGGCTTCGACGAGCGGGACGGTCAGCAGGAAATCGGGATCCTGCGCCGCCTGCGCGGAGCAGTCGATCACACAGGCCGGCGCGATCATGTCCTTGGTCGGCATCGTGTCGACGGCATTGTTCGGCAGGTTCTTGCCCGTGAACCAGTGGATCGGCGCGTCGAAATGCGTGCCGGTGTGCTCGCCGAACGTGACGTTGTTCCAGTACCAGGCCGGACCGCGACCATCATAACGCGAGATTTCCTGGATGCGGACCGGCGCGGCCTGGCCGAACTCCGGCGGCAGCACGATGACCGGAAAATCCGGACTGAGCGTAAATGTCAGATCGACGACGCGCACCGCGCCGGAAGAAACCGCACCCGCCAGCTCCAGGAGATTGTTGTTCTGCATCGTCACGTCCTCCGGCTTGGTTGAAATCCCGCTTGTCACCTGTCCAGCTCGCGCTCGAGCGCTTTCGGATTGGCCGCGAGACGTTGCCGGATTTCTTCGGCGACATCTCCGACATACATCTCCTCGAGCCCGCCTTTGAGACCCGACACGATCGCCTGCGCGATTGCGCGCGGCGCGACCTTCGGCGGCGGTACGGTCTGGAACCACTCGGTGTCGACGGGCCCGGTGAACAGATTCATCACCCTGACGCCGCCGGGCCTGAGTTCGGCACGGAGGCAGTGCGAGAGCGACAGGCACGCCGCTTGCGAGGCCGAGTAGGCGCCAAAGGCAGGCCAGTTCGCCAGCGCGTGGACCGAGAGAATGTTGACCCACGCGGCACTGTTGTTGAGGCCATCGGCACCCCGCATCCGCATGGCAGGGCCGAAGGCCTGTGCGAGGTTGATGAAGCCGAGATAGGCTTGGTCGATCTCGTCACGCGCGATGCTCGTGCCCCTGCGGTCGAGCAGGCCGCCCGGCCGCACATATTCCGTCGTGTTGACGAGGATGTCGACCTTGCCGCCGATGTCGGCCGCGAGATCGGCCGTAGATTTCTCGTCGGCGGCGTCAAGGGTCACGATTTCGATTCCGTCCTGACCGCGCAGCAGCTGCTCGCCGGCGAAAGGCCGCCACGGTTCGGCAATGCCGACGAACACCGTCTTGGCGCCTGCGGCCTTCAAGGCTGCGACGGCCTCCTGACCGATCACGCTCCGACCGTTGGTCACCAGCACGCGCCGGAATTTCGGATCGGCCGTCATTTCCCGCCATTGCTTGTCGTCTGCCATGTTGGGAGTCCCCCCCTCGGGATGGGCAAAGGCCACTGCCTGGCCGCTCTTGTCGAGTTGAAACGACATGCGGACCGGTGCCCTCTCCACGCAGTCGGCATGGAGGTGCGTCACAATCGTCGGACCGCATTCCATCTTCACGAGGCCGATGCGCCAGGGCGCCCGTTCGCGGAAATAGACATCGCTCGGCACGCGCGCAGTCGTTTCGGCAAGAAGAATACCTCGTCGTGGCGCATCGACGAAGGCAAGGCCGGCCGACAGGCAAGACGGACAGGCCTCCCGCGCCGGATAAGCAAAAGAACCGCAGGCGTCACAGCGTTGCAGCATGAAGCGGCCCTCGGCGGCTGCCCGCGTAAACCCATGCGACGTCCTGCTGCGCGGTCGCGGCGGCGAAGCAGGCAGCCGCGTCCGCAACAGCGGGTTCTTGCGCCGGGGCGGCTTGATCGGCTCTATCATCGCGACGGCCCTGCAAAGATCGCGGCGCCCGAGGCGAGACCACGGTCATAGTTGATCATACCGAACCCCGAGGCCAAGGCGAGGCTCGCATTCGTGACCTGGGTGGGGCCTGCAGTCCCCAGAACCTGCCGAAGTCCCTCGACGAGACCGAGATAGGCGCCGGCGGCGCCGGCCTGCCCAGCCGAGAGCTGTCCGCCCGAAGTATTGTGCGGAAAGTCACCGTCGATGGTGAGATCGTGCTGGCGCACGAACTCGGCCCCCTCCCCCTTGTTGCAGAAGCCGAGATCCTCGAACTGCATCATCGTGATGACGGGGTAATCGTCATAGGTCTGCACGACATCGAGATCGTCGGGCTTCACGCCGGCCATCGCATAGAGCTCGCCGACGTCCATTGCCCAGCCGCCGCGGACCTGCATCGGATCATCAGCAAAGGCGTTGTGCCGCTCGATCGTCGAAAGCAGCCGTGCTGCCGTCAGCCCGAGCGAAGCCGCGGTCTCGTCCCGCATCACCAGGAAGGCCTCGGCGCCGGCGCATGGCATCACGCAGTCGAAGAGATGGATGGGATCGGAGATCGGCCGTGCCGCCAGATACTGCTCCATCGTCAGGGGCGTCTTCATCAGCGCATGCGGGTTGCGCAGGGCATTGGCGCGCTGGGCGACGGCGATCCTGCCGACATCTTCACGCGTGACGCCGAAGCTCCGCATATAGTTGCGCGCAATCAGCGCGAAGCTCGCATTGGCGCCGCCCGCGCCATAGGGATAGACGGCATCCTGGTTGAAGCGCGAGAAGTTCTCCAGCGTCAGCCGGAAGGAATCGACGTGGTTGGTATCGCCGGCGATGCACGCCACGATGTCGGCGTCGCGCGCCTGAACCGCGCGCGCCGCTTTTCGCAAGCCTGCGATGGCGCTGGCGCCACCGAGCGGAATCGTATCCAGCCATCGCACGCAGAGCCCGAAATGCTGCGTCAGCCCGATCCCGCTGTCGGTGCCCATGGTGAAGCTGGAGACGCACAGACCGTCGATGTCGGAAGCCTTGATGCCGGCCTGCGCAACGAGCGTACTCAGTGCCCGGCCGATCCACCACTGTGCACTCTCGATGGAGTAGCGCACATAGGGAATCGTGACGGGCGCCGCAATCACGACGCCGTCGTACGGTGTGCGCAAGGTATTGGTCACCAACCGCCCGCCTCGTTCATTGTCTCAGATGACCGTCAGCTTCACGGCAATATTGCCGCGGGTTGCATTCGAATAGGGACAGCGCTCGTGCGCGCCCGCGACGACCTCCTCGGCCACCGACCTCTCGACACCGGGCAGATTGACCTTCAGTTCGATGGCGAGCGCATATCCGACGGGAACCGGCCCCATCGCAACCTTCGCGGTCACTGACGGCTCAGCGGATGGGACGCCCGTCCGGGTGCGCGCGACGAGCTTGACCGCACCGAGAAAGCAGGCAGCGTAACCGGCCGCAAAGAGCTGTTCGGGGTTGGTGCCTTCGCCCCCGGGACCGCCCAGCGATTTCGGCACGGACAGCGATACCGACAACAGGCCGTCGGCGCTAGCGGCCTTGCCGTCCCGGCCGCCGATCGCCGTCACCTCGGTCTCGTACAGGATCTTTTCGGGAGTCATCATCATTCACTCTCCAGTCCTAGCGGCTGTTGCGAGCAAGCAGTGCGCGGAAATCGTCGCGCGCCTGGGCGCTGGCTCGCTTGAAGCTCGGCCCGCGGCTGGGCTCGGTGCCATTGAGCTGCCGGAGCTGCACCCACATCTCGGCACTTTTCAGCGCCACCGCCGCGCAATTGACCACCGGCGCGTGCCCGACCTTCAGGCCATGCTCCCTTCCGATCAGAAGGCCCGGCAGTACGCCGGCGGGGATAACGACGTCGGCGCCGTGCTCGATCAGCGGGCGTGCGCAGGCGACAAAGTCCTTGATCATGCGGGCTTGCGCGGCCTCATCTCCGTCAAAGGCATCGGCGAAATCCGCCGGCTTGCAGCCAAGGCCGGTCACATGGACCACGCGATCGCCGAGGCCATAACGCTCGGCCTGCTCGTAGTGCCAGACCTCGAAGACGGGATCGAGCGTCACAAGGCCGAGCCTCCGACCGAGCTGAGAGGCCGCCAGCAACGTCGCCTCGCCAGTCCCGATCACGGGGATGTCGAGCGCCGAACGCAACTCGTAGAGTCCGGGATCCTGGAAATGTCCCATCACGAAGGCGTCGAACCCGCCCTCCTCGGCTGCGATGCCGTTGTCGATCGCCTGGACGGCGCAGCGCAATTCCGCGAGCCGTCCGAACTCCCGGTCGGGCGGCGAAATGCCCTCGACGTGAACTGTCGTGCCCGATGCAGCGATGTTGTTGAGGTATTCCGACAGCCGCGCCATGTAGGGCGCGTTCACGCTCGCATCAACGAAGCTCTGCCAGAAGATGCGCATCGTCCTTCTCCTCAGGCGGTGATCGGAGGATCGGTCGTCGACGGCCGATAAATATATTTCAATCATAAACTAATTCACGCGTCAAATGCACTCGGCGTCGCCACCGACGGCCAACGCCACCGCAAGGGAAGCCCGGCCTTTTCGTACGCTCGATCGGCATTGAGCCGCCRCACTCTGGCGAAATTGTATGCAACAACATTTTTTCTGACAGAGCCGTGACACGTGTTGACGGCTCCACCAACAATACTTTAGGCTTTAAGTAATTCCTCGCCGGCCAGGGACCGGTGGATGTTGCAGGGCACCGATTTTGAGAGACTCGATCGTGTGGACAGTCRCCGTGCTCGAACAGCCGGCAGCAACAGCATCGCCGGCCGCGCATCGCGGCCGGGCCAACGGCCTTTCGTTGCTTCGGGAAAGTCCCGCCCGCATCTGCCGATGGGCCTGTCGTTCGAGCGGCAACCAGCGCCATGGCCGCTGAGATCCGGCCGAGCAAACCCTCTTCGGGAGCGCCCGGATTTCGGCGCTGCAGCAATGCTTTCAATCAGTTCGTTCGTCGTTCGGGCTCCCCGCACGGCAGCTTCGAGGCATTCCTATCCAGCACCAACGGAGGAGAACGCGTATGCGCAAGACTCTGAGCCTACTCGCACTTGTCGCCGGACTCTTCGCAGCGCCGGCTGCGCAGGCCGACATCACCATCGGCTTCGTCACCTCGCTGAGCGGCAACGGCTCGTCGATCGGAATCCCCTATGGGCGCGGCATCAATGCCGCCTATGAATACAGGAAGACCATCAACGGCGAGACCATTCGCCTGATCCAGCTCGACGACGGCTCCGACCCGTCGGCCGCGACCCGCAATGCGCGCAAGCTGGTGGAAGAAGAGAAGGTGGACCTCCTGATCGGCACGGCCACGGCGCCCTCGACCATCGCCATGGCGGCGGTGGCGAGCGAGCTGAAAGTGCCGATGATCGCGGTCTCGCCGATCGGCAAGCTGCCGGATACGCCGGAGCAGTGGGTGGTGTCGGTGCCGCAGCCGGCCTCTCTCCTCGTCAAGATCGTCGCCGACCGCATGAAGCGCGACGGCATGAAGAACATCGGCTATGTCGGCTTCTCCGATGCCTGGGGCGACCTCGTCTACAACGGCGCCAAGGCCGCCGAGGCCGCCGGCGACATCAAGATTCAGACCAACGAGCGCTATGCCCGTACCGACACCTCGGTCACCGCGCAGATTCTCAAGGTGATGGCCGCACGTCCCGACGCCGTGCTGGACGGCGGCTCGGGTACGCAAGGCGCGCTGCCGCTCCTCACGCTCGCCGAGCGGGGCTTCAAGGGAAACACCTACGGCACGGTGGCACTCGTCAATCCGGACTTCGTCAACGTCGGCGGCAAGGCGGCCGACGGCATTCAGGTCTCCGCGGGTCCCGTGATCGTCGCCGAGCAGCTTCCCGACGAGCACTTTGCCAAGAAGATCGCGCTGGATTTCCGCAGCGTATACCAGAAGACGCATAACATCCCGACCACCGACGGCTTCTCCGCCTATTCCTTCGACGCCTGGCTGATCTTCGCCAACGCCGCCGAGCGCGCGTTGAAGACCGCCAAGCCCGGAACGGCGGAATTCCGCACGGCGCTGCGGGAYGCGATCCTCAGCACCAAGGAGCTGCCGGGCGTGCATGCCGTCTACAATTTCAAGCCCGGTGCGGTCACCGGTGTCGACGAGCGCTCGCTCGTCGTGGTGCGCCTGACCGGCGGCGCCTGGAAGTACGCGCCATAACCGGATCAATGGCCCCGGCATCACAGGGAGCAACGACGTCTCAATGACGAGCGACATTGCAGCCATTCTCGCGATCGACGGGATCGCCACCGGGGCCGTCTATGCCCTGGTGGCGATCGGGACCGTCCTGATCTTCACGGTGACGCGAGTCATCTTCATTCCCTTCGGCGACATCGCGGCCTTCACCGCGCTGACGCTTGCCGCCCTCGACGCGAAGCGCTTTCCCGGCACGGGAGCGCTGGTTGTGATCCTGGCCTGTCTTGCGACCCTGATCGAGATCATCTCGCTGGTGCGCTCCGGCGAACTCCGGCTGCTGCCCCGCGCGCTGTCCTTCTATCTCCTGCTTCCGCTCGCCGTGGTCGGTGCAGCCTGGCTTGTCATGCGCCTGGACCCGCCGCTTGCCGTCAGGCTCGTGCTGGCGCTGATGCTGATCACGCCGATCTCCCCGCTTCTGGATCGGATCGTCTTCCGTCCCATCGCTGACGGCACCGTGCTGTTGTTGCTGACGGTGTCCGTGGCGCTGCATTTTGCGCTGGTCGGCCTCGGCCTGTTGTTCTTCGGGCCCGAAGGGGTCCGAACCGAGCCGCTGACCTCGCTCTCGACCGAGTTCGCGGGCGTGCTGATCTCGGGCCAGACCATGCTGATCGTGATCGCGGCCCTCGTTTTCAGCGGCCTCCTCTACCTCTTCTTCGACTTCACGCTGGTCGGAAAATCGCTACGCGCCACGGCCGTCAACCGGACCGGCTCCCGGCTGATGGGAATACGCCCCGCCCGCGCCGGCACGATCGCCTATCTGCTGGGATCGCTGATGGCCGGCGTATCCGGCATCCTGATCGCTCCTGTTAACACCGTGTTCTACGATTCCGGCTTCCTGATCGGCCTCAAGGCCTTTGTCGGCGCCATCGTCGGCGGCATGACCAGCTATCCCGGTGCGGCGATCGGCGCCGTCGGCGTCGGCATCCTCGAAAGCTTCGCCTCCTTCGAGAGCAGCGCGCTCAAGGACGTCATCGTCTTTTCGCTGCTGATCCCGATCCTGATCTGGCGATCCCTCGCCTCGCTGCATTCCGAGGAGGAAATCGAGGAATGACGCGCCTCCACATCCAGCTTGCCGCCATCCTCGCCGTGCTGTGTCTTGCGATGGCTCCCTTCGTTCTCAGCCCGTTCAGCATCACGCTGATGAACTATATCGGCATCTATTCGCTGGTCGCCATTGGTCTTGCACTCCTCACCGGCGTCGGCGGCATCGTGTCGTTCGGTCAGGCGGCGTTCGTGGGCGTCGCGGCCTATGCAACCGCGTGGGTCTCCGCGTTGAACGGGTACTCCCCGTGGCTCGGCCTCGTGTTCGGCGTGGTGCTGACCTGCGGCGTCGCAACCGTTCTCGGCGTCGTCACCCTGCGACTTCAGGGCCATTTCCTGTCGCTCTCGACCGTCGCCTGGGGCCTTGCGATCGGCTTCCTGTTCGGCAATGTCGAGGGGCTCGGCCGCTTCAACGGCATCTCGTCGATTCCGCCGATCAGCTTCGGTTCGATTGCGCTGGTCACGAGCGCCCAGATCTATTTCCTGATCTGGGGTATCGTCGCCGCAGTGCTTTTCCTCGGCTACAACCTGCTGGACTCCCGGCTCGGCCGCGCCATGCGCGTGCTCCGCGGCGGCAACACGCTCGTCGAGAGCCTCGGCATCAACGCTTTCCGCATCAAGCTCGTGACCTTCGTGATCGCGGCCTTCCTCGCCTCGCTCTCCGGCTGGCTCTACGCACATATGAGCCGCTTCATCAGCCCGGGTCCGTTCGATGCCGGCATGGGCATCGAATATCTGATGATGTCGATGGTCGGCGGCGCCGGCAGCCTTCTCGGCGGCGTCGTGGGGGCCGCGGTGGTCACGCTGCTCAAGAACAGCGTGCAGGATTATCTGCCGCTGATCGCCAAGGGTGCCTCCGGCCAGCTCGAGATCGTCGCCTTCTCCGCGCTGTTCATCCTGTTCCTGCAATGGGCCCGGCAGGGCATCGTTCCCTTCGTCGCCCGCTATCTGCCCAAGGCCCGGCGCGAGCGACCTCAACCGGCGCCGCCCCTGCCCCGTCGCGCGCAACCGACGCCCGGGGAGCTTCTTCTGAAAGTGGATGGCGCCGAGCGCCGGTTCGGCGGCCTCGTCGCGGTCAACAACGTCAGCTTCGAGGTCCGCGCCGGCGAAATCCTTGCCGTCATCGGCCCCAACGGCGCCGGCAAGAGCACGATGTTCAACTGCCTGACCGGGGCGCTCCGGGTCAACAAGGGCGAGATCGTCTTTGCGGGACGCCCGATCACGCATGACGCGCAGTCCCGCATCGCCAAGGCCGGCGTCGCCAGGACCTTCCAGCATGTGAAGCTGCGCCCGCGCATGAGCCTGCTGGAAAACGTGATGCTCGGCACCTATGCGCGCACGAGCACCGGCCTGTTCGCCGGCGCCTTCCGCCTCAACGGGCGCGAGGAAGCCAGTACCCGGCACGAGGCGCTGATGCAGCTCGAACGGGTCGGGCTCGGCGACAAGCCGTTCGAGCTCGCGGGCAATCTGCCGCTCGGCAACCAGCGCATCCTGGAAATCGCGCGTGCGCTGGCCGCGGACCCGACGCTGCTGGTGCTGGACGAGCCGGCCGCCGGCCTTCGCCGCCAGGAGAAGCTGCGGCTCGCGGAACTGCTCAGGTCGCTGCGGGCAGACCATCTGACCATCCTGATCGTCGAGCATGACATGGAGTTCGTGATGTCGCTGGTCGACCGCATCGTGGTGCTCGATTTCGGCTCAAAACTCTGCGAAGGCGCGCCGGCCGCGATCCGCAGCGACGAACGAGTCCAGGAAGCCTATCTCGGAGGCGTCGCGTGAGCGAGATGCTGTCCATGACGGATGTGACGGTCTGCTACGACAATGTCGAAGCGGTCCGCAACGTGTCGCTGTCGGTCGAGGAAGGTCAGATCGTCACCGTCATCGGCCCGAACGGTGCCGGCAAGACAACGCTGCTGATGGCGGCCATCGGCCTTCTGGCCTCTCGCGGGCGCATGGTCTTCCAGGGTCACGACATCGGCAGGATGTCGGTCGAAGATCGCGTCGAGCGCCGGCTGTGCCTGGTGCCGGAGAAGCGCGAGCTGTTCTCCGACATGACGGTCGCGGACAACCTCCTGCTCGGCTCCTACAGCCTGCGCGACCGCTCGGGCGTCCAGAAGACGCTGGACGAGGTCTATGATCGCTTCCCCCGGCTGAAGGAACGGCAGCGCCAGGCGGCAGGCACGCTCTCCGGCGGCGAGCGCCAGATGCTCGCGCTCGGCCGCGCGCTGATGGCCAAGCCGAAACTGCTCATGCTGGACGAGCCGAGCCTCGGCCTCGCGCCGCTGATCGTGCGCGAGATCTTTCGCACCATCGCGTCCCTGCGCGATCTCGGCGTGTCGATCCTGCTGGTCGAGCAGAACGCCCGCGCCGCGCTTGAGACAGCCGACTACGGCTATGTGCTCGAGACCGGCGAGGTCGTGCAGTCAGGTCCGGCCAAGGATCTCATCCACGACCCCCGGCTGATCACGGCCTATCTAGGTGGACACTAGAGCGAGCCGGGATCAGGCCCGGCGAGCCACACAACAAAAATATCGAAAAACAACCCCATGCACAGTAGCTGGCGACAGCGATATCAATGGTTTGATACCCAGTAACTGCGGATTTAACGAAATCAACTTGATCCGTCGGGCAAAACAGTGGCACAATGCCATCATCGCTGCCCATGGATAGCCGATGGCTTTCATCGCCAACTCGGACATCCCAGTTACAAGGGGATCAGCAAGCTAAAGCCCGCCCGCGACAATTGGGAACGGTGGAGCACACCATCACCCGATGAAATGGCGTCGCCTGCGCACCCACATCTTGGGCGACAGCAAAGGCTAATCAATGATGCTCTAGTCGGCGCGATAAATCGAACATCAGTTGCGCTCCATTTTGAATCCGCATTTTGGCACAAAGTGCATATTACGTCCGGCCTCGCCGACGACCGCTATTGGCTCATGGCAGACCTATCGTGGCCGTCTGCTTGATGTCGGCTTTTGACCCTGGCTGTGTGAAAAGCCACGAGTCGGTTACGATTCCTCCGTTTCCTGATGGGGGATGTGGATGGGACGCTTCGTTGAAGGCGCGGACAGATCCCAGCTGACGCTCTTGCCGGAATG
>NZ_JBFRFR010000100.1:0-24764 GCF_052114925.1 Bradyrhizobium sp. 2TAF36
GATCCGGTGCCCCGTCGCCCCGGTGCCCCGTCGCCCGGTTCAGCTGGTTGAAGCTGATCTTCTCGGACTCGGATGTCGCCGGGTACAGCGCCACCGGGCAGGTGACGAGCGAAAGGCGAAGAAAGCCTTTCCAGTTGGCGCGGGGGGCCATGAACGCGGTACTCCGGAGGGACGGTGTCGGCTGGATTCAAGACGAATGGGACAGCATGGTTCCGACAGGTCCGGCGAGAGAATCTGGGCCAGCAGCACCCCAACCGGACCGAGGCCCTCCAAACCCGGCGCATTCCTTCGAAAAGCCCGTGAATCGCGCGAAATCCGGATACCTCGTGGGAGCTTCGCCCGGTATTGTGGAGCCGATGAACGTGCTACCGCAGCCCCATCGGGACGAGAACTTTCTGGACACGCCAGACCTGGCCGCCATGATCGAGGCACTCGTCCGGTCGGGCGACTTCCGGGTGTTGCGACGCCTGGTGCCGCGCATTCCCTCGTCGGCGCCGGCGGGGCAGGGGACCAGGACCGGCATCCTGCTCGATACCGAGACCACCGGCCTCGATCATCGCTCGGACGAGATCATCGAGCTCGGCATGGTCAAGTTCGACTACCTGGCCGACGGCAGGATCGTCGGCGTCAGGGACACGTTCGCGGCCTTCAACGAGCCATCCGCCCCCATCCCGCCCGAGGTCACCGCGATCACAGCAGCGATGCTGGCGGACTTGGCGTCGCCCTTGATGATGGCCTGCTGCGGGAGGTCGATGCCCTTCAATCGCTTCGCGTCGATCAGCAGATGCTGCGGCGTCAATGTCAGCCCCCGGACCGCACGCTGCATGGCCTGGATGCCGGCCCAGTAGATATTGATCGCGTCGATCTCCTCGACTTCGACGAACGCCACACACCAGCTCTCTGCCTTTTCCTTGATCTCCTTCGCGAGCTCTTCGCGGGCCGCGGCGTCGAGCTTCTTCGAGTCGTCGATTCCAATGATCCGCGTGCCCTGTTTCAGGATCACGGCACCAGCGGAGACAGGCCCGGCGAGAGGGCTCATTCCGGCCTCGTCCACGCCTGCCACGGCATAATGGCCGCTTTCCCATAGCGAGGTCTCGAAGCGGAGCATCTTGCGGAGGCGCTGCCCTTCGGACCTATTTTCGAAGCGGCGTTTATCGATTAAAGCCAGGATCGCGCGCGCTCCCGCGCGGGTGTCGGCCCGCAAGATCTGCTCAACGCCGGCCTCGAGCGGTCTTTTCTCGACGACATAGCGTTGACGCAATACATCGAGCGAGTATTGGGACATAGCGACCTTCGCAAAGATTGACTGGCAGCGGAGCGTGTCGGTGAACTTTGTGGCGATTGTCTGAAGTTGAGCCACGCCGTCTTCAGGTTCATGAATGCTGCGTGAAGGCCTCGGCTTCCTTGCGGTCGCCGGGGATGTCGGCACTATTACAGCTTTTCTGGCCTCGCTCTCCTACCTTCCGCACGTGCGGAAGGCCTAGCCGCGCAATCCACGGACGATCTCTCTCTCTCGGCATGCTGAGGGCCATGACGCTAGGCCTTGGCCTTTGGGCCATGCACGGCCTATCCGGGAGATTGGATCATCGTGCTGGCTAACGTCGTTGGCGCGACGCCCTCCGGCACAGTTCCGGGCGGGGATCTGTGCGCTTATGGCCGAGGTCGCAATATGTACTTTAGTGTCGCCGTCCTGTTTAACTGAGAGTCTGCGGCTGATTTTCTGCCGCTGAATACGAAAATAACGGGTCTCTAGATCAGGAACCCAACCTCCGCAGTGAGATTGATGTCGCAGAGGATGCGATGGCAGAACCCGCAAAGATTGGCTCCAGACGTCCGGATGGCGCCGGATGGAGCCTGGCGGTAGCCCTAGGTCTCGTGGCCGTAGCCTTCCTGTGGGATCGCATCGCTCCGACCGACCGGGTCGCCCAGTCGGAAAGGAAAGAAGCGTTCCCGGAAACCGGAGAAGCCGACAGACACGCCTCGCTTGCCAGTCTCGCGACCGAAGGCGGAAACCGCGGACGTCAGGCGAGATCGCCCGCCGAGATCCCGGCTCGGGGATGGAAGGACATCCTCTGGCGGGTCTACGGCAACATCGGCGAGCACCGTGTCCTCGCGCTCGCCGCCGGCATGACCTACTATAGCCTGCTCGCTATTTTTCCTGCCATCGCGGCGCTCGTCGCTATTTATGGTCTGTTCTTCGATCCCGGCAGCATTGCCAAGCACCTCGACGACGTCTCGGGTTTCATTCCTGGTGGTGCCGTCGAAGTAGCGCGCGAGCAATTGACACGCGTCGCAACGAAGGGCGACCGGACCCTCGGCTTCACTTTCGCGATCGGACTTGCGATCTCGCTCTGGAGCGCGAACGCCGCCATGAAGTCGTTATTCGATACACTGAACATCGTCTACGGCGAGCAGGAGAAACGAGGTTTCTTGAAGCTGAATGCGATGTCCCTCGGATTCACCATCGGCGCGATTGCCTTCGTCGTGGCCGCGCTTGGCGCCGTCGTCGTCATCCCCGTTGTGTTGCAGTACGTTGGATTGTCGAATGCGGCGGACCTGCTTGTCCGGATCGGACGCTGGCCCGCGCTCTTTGTCGCTCTGGCATTTGCGCTCGCCTGCATCTACCGGTTCGGCCCTAGCCGACAGGCCCCACGGTGGACGTGGATCACCTGGGGCAGCGCGGCTGCGGCCCTGCTCTGGCTTGTCGCATCCGGCATTTTTTCTTTCTACGCTGCGAACTTCGGCACCTTCAATGCCACTTATGGGTCCTTGGGCGCGGTCATCGGTTTCATGACGTGGCTCTGGATCTCGGCGATCGTGATCCTGCTCGGAGCGGAGCTCAATGCGGAGATGGAGCACCAGACGGCGCGCGACACCACGACGGGACAGCCGAAGCCGCTCGGCACCAGAGGTGCCAAGATGGCGGACACGGTGGGAGCCCTCCGATCTTGAGGCAGACCGTCGAGGGTGCGGTCGTCGCAGTGGCTGCCGACCGCGGACATCGTTTCAGCAAGCCGGTGCACGACCACATCACGTTGGTGAAAGGGCACGGCGTCGATGGCGACGCCCACGCCGGCGAATATGTGCGGCACAGATATCTTGCGCGGCGGCAGCCGCGCCTGCCCAACCTGCGGCAAGTCCATCTCATAACCAGCGAACTCTTCGCGACTGTTCGTGAGGCGGGATACGACATAGGACCCGGACAGCTGGGCGAAAACATCACTACTGTAGGCCTGGATCTTGAAAACATGCCGCTCGGCACGTGCATCGAACTCGGGCCTACGGCGGTCGTCGAACTGACCGGACTGCGGACGCCCTGCGTCCTGATCGATCGCTTCAGGACCGGCCTAAAAAGACAGGTCGTGTCGTCGGCAAAAACGGGCCCCGCGTTCAGATGCGGCGTCTTGGGTGTGGTGCAAGCTGGTGGACTGGTGGCAGCCGGCGATCGTGCGCGCGCCATCTTGACCGAGGGATTTCAGAAAAGGCTTCCCTCGCTGTAACCTTTGGCAAGCCGGAGGAACCAAGCCTCCACAGCTCCGTTGGCGGTGACTTTGAGGACAGATCCATGACGAAAGGTGACGAATTCCGCTATGGCGCTGTCCGGAACGCTGTCCATCTCTGCGTCGACATGCAGCGAATGTTCGCGGGAGGTACGGATTGGACGATGCCTTGGTTGCCGCGCATCTTGCCAAACATCGTCGCGATCACCTCCGCCCATCCCGAGCGGACAATCTTCACGCGTTTCATTCCGGCGCAAAGCTCGGGCCAGGGCGTCGGCATGTGGCGGCGCTACTATGAACGCTGGAGTTCAATGACCATCGACAACCTCGGCCCGGAAATGGTGGACCTGGTACCGGAACTCGCCCGCTTCGTGCCACCCGCGCGCACCTTCGACAAGTTCGTCTATTCGCCATGGATAGGCAGCGCGCTTCACGCTCAGCTTGGCGAAGCCGACGTCAAAACCGTCATCGTCACAGGGGGCGAAACCGACGTCTGCGTGCTTGCAACCGTATTGGGCGCGGTCGACTGGGGCTTCCGCGTGATCCTCGTCGCCGACGCGCTCTGCAGCTCGGCAGACGAAACGCATGATTCTATGATGAATATTTATATGAACCGGTTCGGCCAGCAGGTTGAATGCGTCGCGACCGAAACGCTTCTCAACAATTGGCCGGCGAACGGCCAGGCCAGGCTCGTCTCATAACCGTTCCTATCTTGTGCAGATCCTCCTTCCGAAGCAGACCGGCAAGGAGCGCGAGGCATGTGTCAGGGCAATCTCCCGGCCCGGCGCCCGTGCCGGACCCCTTGGAAGGCGCCCGGCACCGCTCTCGCGGCGAGGAAAGAATAAAATTAAAAGGGCCCGATAGTCTTTCAAGGGGACGGCGCTTTTTTTAAGGCCAAAAGCGGCGCCTTAAGCAAGGGTTCGCTAGTCGCGGCCCATCGGGCTTGACAGCACCACCGGCCTGAATATTTTTGCCGTGGAAGATGCGTTTCTTCCGATTATTCGAGAGGATCTGAAAAGACCGTCAGGAGTGACGATGATGCTTGATCAGGATTTTGCCCTCATCCGGGCCCACAGCAACAATATCGATCGCTACCGCCGGCTGCTGCGCACCAAACTGTCCGAGTTGGAGCGCCGGTACCTCGAGCGGCGCCTTTGCGAAGAGCGCGCCGCGCTCGCCACCTTGACCGCGGGGGGATTCCCTCCGGCGCTATCTCGACCGGGAGCTCGGTCGGCTTCCGCTGCGCTGGGAGGCGAGCGATGAGCGACGTGCGCGACCTGCTGATCCGAGGCAGCGAGAAGGTGATCGCTCATTACCGCATCCTACTCGCTGGGGTGAGTAGCGAGGCCGAACGGAGCCTGTACGAAGGCCGCATCGAGCGTGAGCAGCGCCTGCTCGATCAGCTCCGGGACGGCGTGCCGCGCCGTTTGGCGGCGTGAGCTGTCTCAGCTGCGTTCTGTACCGAACCTTGACGGTCCGTCGACGCGATTGGTGCCGGCGGGCTTCCCATGTCCTGGACGGGACGTGGCACGGCGTCGTGTGGATTCAGGTAGAGCAAGCCGGCCACTAGCATGGCGGCGGCCCAGGCAAGGGTCAGGGCTACGGCAACAAGATCTCGGTAGTCACTCATCGCGGAAGGGGTGCAAGTCGATTTCGGACCATTGAACGTCGGGAAGTCTGCACCGTTCCGCCGTCGCGAATGGAACGGTCGGGCATCTCCGCTATTCAAGGGTCACCCGCCGATTCGATGTGACGCAGGCGCCATCGAGGGCCAAGAACTTCTTCGGCGGCAGCTCACTGAATTGCTCCTAGGAGGATTGACCATGAGCACTCTATCGCTTTTTTCCTCGCTTCCAGTCGTTAAGTCCGAAGCGGGGCTTTCCCGGTATCTGACGGACATAAGCAAGTTTCCGCTGCTCGAGGCGGCCRAGGAAGCGGAATATGCGCGGCGCTGGCGCGAACACGGCGACCGAGAGGCTGCCTATCGCTTGGTTACCAGTCATCTCAGGCTCGCGGCCAAGATAGCCATGCGTCACCGCGGTTACGGTTTGCCCATCGCAGACCTGATCTCGGAAGCGAACGTGGGCCTCATGGTCGCTGTCCGGAGGTTCGATCCCGGCAAGGGCTTCCGGCTGGCCACCTACGCTGTGTGGTGGATCAAGGCGACTGTTCAGGAATACGTCCTGAGATCCTGGTCGTTGGTCAGGTTGGGCACGACGCCCGCGCAGAAGAAGCTTTTCTTCAATCTCCGGAAGCTGAAGGCTCGCCTGGGCGCCTGCGAGGACGGACACCTCACCTCGAGCCAAGCAGACGAGATCGCGGCTCACCTATCCGTCGAGCGTCGCGACGTGTACGAGATGAACGGCCGTATGCGGGGCGACCTCTCGCTGAACGTTCCTGTCACCGACGACGGCTCCCCGGAGGAGATGGTCGACCTTCTGGCAGACAGCTCCGGTAATCCGGAAACGCTGCTGGCTGACGTGCAGGAGCGCGAACGCCGCAGGAGGGCGCTTGGCAGAGGCTTGGCAAATCTGCCAGACCGCGAGCGACGCATCGTTGTAGCGCGTTTCATGGCCGAGGATGCGAAGACGCTGGACGAACTCGCGGCGGAGTTCGGCATCTCGCGCGAGCGGATTCGGCAGCTCGAGAAGCGCGCCTTGGAGAAGCTCCGGATGGCAATGAATTCCGAGCTGGCCGCAGATTTGGGGCCGTCCGAAACGGGATCAAAGAGGGCGCGGTCTCTAGCCAGGACCGCTCGGCAACGCCGAGGCGCTTGTTAGAAATGTCGGACTGGTCGGATTATATCCGAGAGGCCAGGTTTGACAGCATTCTCTATGTCAAGCCGCCCCTACGGGCTGCCGTTGTTTCCGAAGCATTGCAATCGCTTCCAACGGCGGACGTTCGGCCTCACAATAGTCGGACCAGGCCTTTGATCTCCGGAGCAAGCGGGGGACCGTATGGATCGTGAACTGCAGCGGGTTCAAACCATTTTTGACCTGCACCCAAGTGATCGGCATCGAGACTGGTCCACGTGGCCGACCGCGCGGAGAGAGTGGCGCCACGGCCGTCGAAAATTGGTCGTTTCGGAGGTAGTCGAGAAATATCTTGCCCGTTCGTTTCGCCTTACTCATGTTGATCAGGTATCGATCGGGGCTGTCGCTTGCCATCTGGCTGCAGATGTCACGTGCGAACTGCTTTGCTATGGGCCAGTCGAGCGTCTGGCCTTTTTTCGGGCGCGCGAGCGGGGTCACGACATGCAAACCCTTGCCGCCCGTAGTTTTGCAAAATGACACCAGTCCGAGCGCTGCAAGTCGATCCCGCATTTCCTTGGCTGCTTCGATGACGGCGTCAAATTCAACATCCGGTGCTGGATCGAGGTCGAAGACCAGACGGCCGGGCAGGGCCGGATCGCCAGGCTGGTTGTTCCAAGGGTGGAGTTCGACGCCGGCGCTTTGCGCGACGGCAGCCAATCCCTCGATGCGGTCGATCTGGACGTATGGCTTCCGGTCGCCCGAGACCGAGACTTCTTCAAGGAGATTGGAGCCACCTTTCATCGAATGCCGTTGGAAGAAGCGCTGGCCCTCGATGCCGTCCGGTGCCCTTATGATAGAACAAGGCCGCCCCTTGAGGTGCCCGATCATCCAGGATCCCACGCTCTCGAAATACTTGGCAAGATCGAGTTTGGTAATCGCTCCCTCGCCATCGTCGGGCCAAAGAACCTTGTCGGGACGGCTCAAAGGCACGCCCATCACGACCCCGTCGGAAACGCCAATCGATCTGCCATGCCGCTTGGCGCCGGGTGAAGGAGTTGGCTCCGCAATCTCAGCCCTGTCCGCCCGCGCAGGCGTTTCGGCCTCGACCTCTTTGGCGGGTTTATCCTGTCGCAGTCCTTTAAAAGCGGCCTGCCGGATCATGCCTGCACCCGTGAAGCCCGCGAACTCGATCTCGGCCACGAGCTCCGGCTTGAGCCAATGCATTCCGGCCTTCCTGCGAGGCGCATTGGCGCCTCCGAACGGATTTGCCTCAGAGGCGGCGGCCTTCAGCCTTGGCATCAGCCGCGCAACCTTGTCAGCGGCAAAGCCCGTTCCAACGTTGCCGACATAGACCAGATGGTCTCCACGATACACACCGGCCATCAGTGACCTGAATTGGCTGCCATTGCTGTTCCAGCCGCCGATGACGACCTCGTGCCCGGCGCGGCACTTTGCTTTGGTCCAGAATTCGGTGCGTCCCGAAACATACGGCGCTTCTGATTGCTTCGAGACAATGCCTTCAAGGGACATCCGGCAAGCGGATTTGAGGACAGCATCGCCCCCGCTTTCGAAATGTTCGACAAAGCGAACTTCAACTTGCCCTTTTCTGTAGGCCTTGTCCATCAACCGCTGCAATGACTGCTTGCGGTCGAGGAGAGGCTGCCGGCGCAGATCTTTAGTTCCGAGAAATAGTAGGTCGAACGCATAGAAGATGAGATCTTCGGTCTTCTTCTCCGACAATGCGGCCTGCAATCCGGCGAAGTCAGGCGACCCGTGATGGTCCAGGGCAACGATTTCGCCATCCACGATACAATGGGGAAGCTCCTTGGCCGCTTTCGCGATCGCACCGAATTTCTCCGTCCAATCCAGACCCTTCCGGGTCTTCAATGTGACGCTCCCATCCTCGACCCGCATCTGAATGCGGTAACCGTCAAACTTGATTTCGTGCACCCAATCACCATTGCTAGGGGGCCGCTCGACGGAGGTGCACAGCTGCGGCGCAATGAACGGAGGTAGGCTTTGACCGCGATGTTGCTCGCCCTCTTCCTTCTTCGGGTTTTGAGACTTTTTCGTCGGAGATTTCTTCGCTCGCTGCCCGGGAGCGGAAGAATGTTTTCTCACTGGGGCTTTGCTTGCGGCGGACCGACGCAACTTCCGATCTGCGTCGATCTTTGCGCGCGACTTTTTCGCCGTGACGAAGAGCTTGGGCTTTCGGCCTTTGCCCGCCGTGATCTCGTGCATCGATCGGCCCGAGGCCACCGACATGTCTTCATCCATGATGCGGTTTTTCTTTCCCTCTTGGGCGAATGCATCGCGGTGCTTGATCAGAAGCCAATTGGTCCGCTTCTCTCCTTCCCGCTGGCGCATACGGGTGAGAATCCAGCCACCATGAAGTTTTTCGCCCTCGAGCGTGAAATCCAGCTTTCCCTTCGAATAGGCGCGCGCAGGGTCTTCGCAATGCCAGAAGCCGCGATCCCAGACCATGACCGTGCCTCCGCCGTATTGCCCTTTAGGAATTGTCCCCTCGAAGTCGCCGTAGTCCAGAGGATGGTCCTCGACCTCGACGGCCAACCTCTTGCCATGGGGATCCAGGGAAGGGCCTTTGGTCACGGCCCAGGACTTGAAGGCACCGTCGAGTTCAAGCCTCAAATCATAATGTAGGTGTGACGCCGCGTGCTTCTGGATCACGAACCGCAGGCTCTTCGACGTAGCGACTTTCGTCTGCCCGCTAGGCTCCTCCGTTTTGGAAAAATCGCGTTTCGCGCGGTACCTCGCGAGCAGCTTCTTCGCCATCGGCCTTACCTCGATTGTTGGAACAGAAAGTTCCCGCGCCGGTTAAAGTTCCTCGAACCGTGGAGGATCGGAATGGCGCCTCGTGCTTACTGGAAGGGCTCGCTCAAGCTATCGCTTGTGACCTGCCCGATCGCCCTCTATCCGGCTTCTACCCAGGCCGAAAAAACTCATTTCCATCAGATCAACACCAAGACCGGCCACCGCCTGAAACAGCAGATGGTGGATGAGCAATCCGGTCGCGTTGTCGACAAAGAGCACAAAGGTAGGGGCTACGAACTCTCCAAAGGCCGCTACGTTGAAATCGACGAGGACGAACTCGATGCCGTAAAACTCGAGAGCACCCATACTATCGAAATCGACGATTTCGTCCCCGCCGAGGATATCGATGAGCGATACATCGACAAGCCGTACTACGTCGTGCCGAATGGCAAAGCGGGCGCCGACGCGTTCGTCGTCATCCGCGATGCCATGAAACGCAAAGACAAGGTCGCTCTAGCCCGCGTCGTACTCTCCAACAGGGAGCATGTCATCGCTCTGAAGCCGTTGGGGAAGGGATTGCTTGGGACGACCTTGCGATATCCCTACGAACTTCGCGATGAGGACGACTATTTTGACGACATACCGAGCCCTCGGGTCTCGAAAGACATGGTCGATTTGGCGGCGCACATTCTGGACAGCAAGGCATCCAAATTCGATCCGCACAAGTTCAAGGACAAATACGAGAACCTTCTGAAGGCGTTGGTGAAGCGCAAGGCGGCCGGCAAGACGATCGAGGTGCCAGAAGAAAAGGAAGAAGAGAGCAACGTCATCGATCTGATGGATGCCCTGCGGCAAAGTCTAGGTCGCAAGCGTGTCGGCAAAGCGACCAAGAGCAGGAAACGCGCTACGGCCCATCCCCGTCGCAAGAGAAGGGCCGCGTGACGAAGAGCCGCAAAGCCATCGAAGCGATGGAGGTCCGCTCCGTCGACGCTATCCCTATCGGCGAGCAATGGCAGTACGAGCCGAAATGGGATGGCTTCCGATGTCTGTTGGTGCGCCACGCCGACGCGGTCGACCTTTATTCGAAATCCGGACAGAAATTGGATCGATATTTTCCGGAAGTCGTCGAAGGCGCTCTCGCCTTAGGCGAGAAAGACTTCATCCTCGATGGCGAGCTCGTCGTTCCGCTTGCTGGGCAATTTTCGTTCGATGATCTATTGCAGCGTATCCACCCCGCAGCGAGCCGGGTGAGAAAATTGGCGGAAGCGACGCCTGCCGTCTTCCTCGCGTTCGACCTGCTTGAGCGAGGCAAGGCTGACCTCGCAGTCCGCCCGCTCGCGGAACGGCGGCCGCTGCTCGAGAAGTTTGCCGCAAAACGCTTCTCCGCCATGAATCTCTTCCGACTGTCTCCAGCGAGTACGAAACGAAAGGACGCCGAGCACTGGCTGGCATCGGCTGGCGGCGGAAGCGACGGCGTGATCGCAAAGCGTCTCGATCTGCCTTATCAGGCCGGAAACCGCGAAGGCATGCAGAAGATCAAGCGATATCGCAGCGCTGACTGCGTTATCGGCGGCTTCCGTTACGGAGAGAAGCGCCAGGCGGGACGCAACGTCGTCGGATCTATCCTGCTTGGGCTTTACGACGATGATGGCCYGCTTCATCATGTCGGATTCTCGTCCGGCATCAAGACCAAGGACAAGTTGGGCCTGACCGACAAGCTCGAGACCGAAAGGCAAGTCCGGAGCTTCACGGGAAACGCCCCCGGCGGTCCAAGCCGTTGGTCCACGAAGCGCTCGTCCGAATGGCAAGCGGTGAAGCCCAAATACGTCGTTGAAGTGTCCTACGATCATTTCACCGGCGGTCGCTTCCGCCACGGGACTTCCATTTTGCGGTGGCGGCCGGATAAGAAGCCAACCCAATGCACCTTCGAACAAGTCAGCCAAAGGATTGATCGGAAGCTCGTGTCCAGTTTGGGGATTACCGGGCGCTCGTCCCGGCAATAATGGGCGCCGGTCAAAATAAACAACGAAGTATGTCGAGCAACAGGCTCTGGCTAGGAACGGCTGGATGGAATGTGCCTTCCGCTTGCCGCGATCAGATCGGTGGAGAGGGCAGCCACTTGAAGCGTTATGCCTCGAGATTAAATGCGGTCGAAATCAATAGCTCTTTCTATCGTCCGCATCGTCGTACTACCTACGAACGCTGGGCGAGCGACACGCCGGACGACTTTCGTTTCTCGGTGAAAGTGCCAAGATCGATAACGCATATGCTGGATTTCACACCTGCTGTGGTCGATCGCTTTATCGAGGAATGCGCTGGGCTTGGCCCCAAACTTGCTGTCTTGCTTGTGCAACTGCCGCCAAAGCACGTCTTCGATTCGAACGCCGCCCAGAAGTTGTTTGATGTGCTGCGGACTCGAACGACTGCGCCCCTGGTGTGTGAACCGCGGCATCCAAGCTGGTTTGAAGAAGACGTTGATCGATGGCTTGCCTCTCAAAGGATCGCCCGAGTTGCCGCCGACCCGGCACGTATCGAGGACGCCGACTGCCCCGGCGGCTGGGAGGGCCTGCGCTATTTTCGCCTACATGGGAAACCGCGCATTTACTACTCAAGCTATAGCGCTGAGAGTCTAGCTGCAATAAACGAGCGATTGTCCGTAACTACTACGTCCGATAACTGGTGCATCTTCGACAATACAGCGCTCGGAGCTGCGTTAGAAAACGCTCTATGGATCAAGGCAAAGCGGAATATTTGAAATGGCGTGTTTCACTCTTTGTTGGCGCATGACCTAAACAGGTTTGTCGAGGGCAGCGCTTGAGAGCGCAATAATCTTAGCGGCACCGCCTCAACTACTGGCACCCAAGTTGTGGTGGCCTTTTCACAATGAAGCCAGGGGGCCGATTTCGGCGCATCCTTTGTCAAGCGTCAGCCACCAAACTTGTGCGGTCGCCATTTTTCGGTCGCCAGACTGACTGGCGAAGCGTCGCGCTTTTCTTTCCACAGCGTCGGGGAGCCGTGGTCGGCAGGTGGAGCAACCTCGGTCAATAAGGAATGCCACCGCCAGCAGACCAGGGGCCGCCGCGACACTCCACCGCTCGTTTTCGATATTTGGCCATAAGGTCTCCTCGCGATGCAGCATTGCCGACCGCGGCGGAGTTCCTCCGCCGCTCCCAACTCATCAGAGCATTTAGCGAGCGTGCTAAGGCGCTGGCCTGTGTGGGGCTTAGGAACTCGCGCAGTTTTGGCCAGTTTTCATGCATTAGTTTAAAGGTGAGACGTTCAATATGCATCGGCGCACGATCGAGACGTCGGAGATCGTTCAGCCTGAGCGCTTATCCCTCCCAAGACGATCGGCAATCGTTGCCATTCCCGCGTGTAACGAAGCCGAGCGGATCGCGCGCTGCCTGTCGGCGCTCGCCGTTCAACGCGACCGGCTCGGAGCTCCTGTTACCCCCGGTCACTTTGGGGTTTTGCTGCTGGTCAACAATTCGACCGACGGCACCGCTGACGGTGCTCGCAAGCTTATGCCCACTCTGCCCTATCCCCTGGAGGTTTTAGAGGCCTCCTTGGTGGGAAATGCAACCGCGGGCGGTGCCAGGCGTCGGGCAATGCAGGAAGCCGCCGAGCGCCTCGGCACAGGCCCCCCCAACGGGGTCTTGTTGACAACCGACGCCGACAGCCTGGTGACGCCCACCTGGTTCATCAACAACCTGCACCATCTTGACAGCGGCGCGGACTGCGTTGCCGGCTATATCGATGCCGAGCCCGCCGAGATTGTCTCGCTTGGAGCGAGCTTTCTGGCACGCGGCCGCCTTGAGGATACCTATCTGCGCCTGGTCGCCGAAATTTACGCACTGTGCGATCCGCGCGCCCACGATCCATGGCCCAACCACCGCGTCTCCTCCGGCGCCAGCCTCGCGGTCACGCTCGCAGCTTATGAAGCCATCGGCGGACTGCCCGACATAGCCTTGGGCGAGGATGCTGCCTTTACGACGCTTCTCGACCAAAGGGGCTTCAAGGTTTGCCATCCGCTCGACGTTTCGGTGGTCACCTCATGYCGCCTGGATGGTCGAGCGACGGGAGGTGCGGCCGATACCATGCGCTACCGAAGAGAAACGCCGGACGCACCGTGCGACGATGATCTCGAACCCGCGGTCAAGACCCTGCTCCGCGCCAGCCTGCGCGGACTCTTGAGAAAGGCGTACCAACAAGACGGCATCGAACAAGCCTTATCGCGCCTTCTCGGACGAGGCCGATTGGTTGGCGTAGCTTCCTTGCCATTCCTTGAAATGTGGCGAGAAATCGAAGGCCGCCATCCGAAGTTGCAAAGAACGAATCCCCTGCGCCCATCTGACCTTCCGCGGCAAATTGCTGCCGCGAATTTCATTCTCCGTCATGTGCGGCTGAACCGGAAAAGGACAGACGTTCCAACCGATAAATACCCTCATGCAATATCACATGCGTTGGTCGATGCTTAGCCACAGCTTTTACGAACCGATCACTCGCTTGATAGCCGGTGAGGGGATAGTCGGTCGCTCCCAACCAATGGCACAAGATCATCTCCCCGCCCCCCTGCAGTGCGTTCAGGCATTTCTCGGCAACATGCTGTAAGTCACCCTCGGCAAAGTAGTAGAGGACCTCGGATAGCACGATAAGATCGAAGGCGCCTGCCGGGAACTCCTCGGGAAGGAAGGCTGCGTCAAACCGGACATTCGGTAGATTTTGCCGAGCTGCTTCCGCGATTGCGGTGGTTGAAGCATCGAGCGCAATGAGCTGATCACAGTGCCGCGCCAACTGCGCTGTAAGAATTCCGATGGCACAGCCGACCTCAAGACCGTTGTGGTATCTCGGCTTCGATAAGGCGGCAATTGTCGCTTCGTATTTCTCTTGCTCATAGGCGCTTGTTCGAAAGCGCCAAGGATCAATGTCGGCTTGATATTTGGCCTCAAAATAGGACGGCGGTAGCGTCTTCGCGGCGCTCATCGCAGTGGGACTTCCATAAAGTGTTCGAATGGTCGCAAGAAGGGCGCGAGCGTTTCATTCGTAAAGCGAAAGCCATCCGGGTCGTCGTCAATCAGGTCTGTCATTTGGGAAACGTGCGCCGCGATCGCGCCGCGCTTGTTGGGAAGTACGTCGTCGATCGGCAAGCGAAGACCTTTTGGAGCCGGCGCTGAAATTTTTTGCGAGGGAGGAAGGTGCCATCCCCAGACTGGATACGACCATAGGATCAACGCAGGATGACGTCTCCGTAGTTCTTGTGCGAGCTCGGCCGCCGCTTGATGGTCGCAGTGTGGATCATGCTCCCAGGTTACAAACAGAGTTCTTGCGCCGGTCGATGCGAGGATCGTGCTGACGCGCTCGACCGATTGTTCGAAGTCAGGACCTTCCGAGGGAGCCGCGGTATCATGTAATCCGAGCTCGAAAAGCCGGTTGAGAGGAACGCCCAAAATGCGTGCGGCCTCCGCAAGCTCTGACCGCCGAGTGGCTATCAGCCGATCGCGAGAATAGGTCTTTGAGTTGGGATGGGATTGCGAGCCGTCGGTCAAAAGGATGATTGAAACGTCTTGGGTATGGTGTCTTGCCTGAGCAATGAGACCACCCGCGCCCAGACTCTCGTCATCCGGATGAGGCGACAAAACTGCGAAAGGTTCCCCCCGGGTGAGTTCGCGCCAACCCGTAATCGGCAGGCCCTTGACCCGATGAAAGTAGTCCTCCGCGTTCACGAACCGGCTCCGATGGAGAGCTCGCCGGCCAAGACCGCGCGTGCGGCGTCGCTCATCGCCAGGTCCGGGACAGGCTGCCTAAGATAGGTGGCGAGATCCCTGCAGATCCGTTCGATCGGATTGGGCCGCATGAAACTTGAGAGGCCCGTGCCTCGTTGCACGCATTCCATAACATCGAGGGCAGCGCGCTCTGTCACCATGCGCGTCAAATTCGTGAAGGCGACAACGGCAGCAGGCTTAAGGCTTTCGTCGGCGAACTGGCGCGCGGCCTCCTCGACCCAGAACAAAGTGGTTCGGCAGGCGGCCGTGCAGCGTGCCACGCGCTCAAGCTGATAGGGATCGCCATCACGGCCCCGCGCCCGCAATTGCGCGCAATAGAGATCGGTGAGGCGCTCCATCGCGCCGAGCTGTGCGGCACAAAACCGCCAGGCGCCGCCGGAGAAAAACGGTTGACGCATGTAATCCCCGGCGCGGCCGATTTGCTCGGACGGCCCGACGATCACTCCTGTGAGGTTGATCGTGCCGCTGGCACTTGCTTTCATCCCCAAAGGCGTCCACGACGTGATATCGGCGCGCCCGTCTGTTTCAAGGTTCAGCAGATAAAGGACATGTCCCTCGGGGCTCTCTGTCGTGATCAAGGGACGTTCGATCATGCCGGCTCCGGACGCCAGGATCTTTCGACCCTGTAGCGACCAAGAATCCCCTCGTTGCACCCAGCGCAAGCCCTGCGCATCCTCCGCTCCCCAAACGCCCGACAATCCGCCTAATTTTATGCTCTCGGCAAGCGAGCCGATTTGGGCCGACGTGCCATACCTCGACACGAGCATGACCGCATTGACATGACCTTCGAAAAGTCGGGCAACCGCCAAGTCGGCACCGCCAATCAATCTCAGAATGGTGCAAAGCGTGGCTTGCTGGTCTGGACCGCCAAGGCCGATCCCTCCAAAAGCAGGACTGAACGGCGCCATCGAGAGCTCGGTATCGCGAAGCGCTGACCAGACCCTCTGCTCGATTGAACACGTCTCATCGGCAAGGCTCGCCGCTTCGCCCGCAATCTCCGCAAACTCTTTGGCGCGCTGAAGCAACTGCAGATTTTGGGCGGGCGCTAAAATGGTCAACCTCATTGGTTCGGCGATTGCTGACAAAGGCATAAGCCGGCCCAGTAAGTTCCGTTCCTAAGCTTAGGAACTCCCCTCCAGCAGTGGCCTTGTCATCGCAAGTACCAAGGAGATGAACGTGGCCGACATTGAAATGCGGTCCGATCCTTTCCGGAGTGACCTTTGGTGGATTTATTGGACCGAGCGTGACGAAATCGTAGGGCGTATCGATCAGGACCTGGGCGGACGATGCGTCGTGACGCCGCAGGGTCCGCATTGGAGCCCGATGAAAAGTATCGGTCGCTCATTCGACAGCCCCTCCCGCGCACTGCGCGAGGTTCGTTTGTATTTCGCACGGCGCTGATCGGGGCAAGGCTTGAAATGTTGGCTGATGACCGATGACGTTGGGCTTCCTTGGAAGACAGTCTGATGACGTGTCATCCGATAAAACCCAGCACGTTATCCGCATTCTTGTTCCTCTACGCCGCCCTCTACCTGGCCTACGGAATGCAATCAGCGTACCTGCCGGCGTTCCTGCAAAGCCACGGTTTGGCGATTGAGCAGATCGGGTTGGTTCTCGCCGCAGGCACCGTCGTCCGCATCGGTGTCGGCCCTCTCACGGGGCGCTTGGCCGATTATCTGCAGGCTCGCAAGCAGCTACTTGCGGTGGCGGCCTGTTTGTCTGCTCTCATTGGTTTCGCCTACAATCTGGCATTCGGTTTTGCGGCGCTTTTGGCGGTCAGCATGCTTCATGCTGGAGCCACAGCCTCGCTCGCGCCGCTGAGTGATGCTCTCGCGGTATCGGCGGCCCGTCGAGACGCATTCCAATACGGCTGGGTGCGCGGCGTCGGGTCCGTCGCTTTCATCGGGGGTACCTTGGCCTCGGGCCAGCTCATTGGCCGGTTCGGACTGTCTTTCATCATCGTTGCCAGCAGCGCATTTTTCCTGCTCATGGCCATTTGCGCGGTGACTATGCGCGTGCCGTCTCAAGACACTCACTCGGCCGAAGCCTTTGACCGCGCTGCCATCAGTGCGCTGCTGGCAATTGCCGCCTACCGAAGATTGCTCATCATCGCTTTTCTGGTCATTGGCAGCCATGCGCTGAATGACACCTTTGCTGTGATCCAGTGGCGCAATGCGGGGTACAACAACCTCGTCATCAGCTTGATGTGGTCGGAGGCGGTTGTCGCGGAAGTCATCGTCTTCTTTTTGGTTGGTCCCTGGCTGATTGACCGACTGGGCGCTGCTGGAGCAGCTACCCTTTCTGCGAGTGCCGCCGTGTTGCGTTGGAGCGTTATGGCGAGCGCGAGTGAGATGCCAGCCTTGATAGGTGCCCAAGCCCTGCATGGATTGACATTTGCTCTGCTGCATTTGGCGGCCATGGGCATCATGGCTCGTTCAGTTCCAGATCGATTGGCGGCAACGGCCCAAACGACTTACGGAACTGGCGCACTCGGCATTGCCTCTGCCACCATGACTTTGGCATCCGGATATTTGTATGGAATGTTTGGAGCGCAGGCCTTCTGGGTCATGGCTGCCTGCTGTGCGATTGCTCTGCCGCTCACGCGACGACTTACCCTACCGTAATTCAGAGACGAGTGCGGGCGTCRTCCGCAACTAAGCCGGTCGCGGCAGCTGAAGCGAGCACCTCTTTCGAGTGCGGTGAGCCGTAGCGCTATTTCAATCATTCCGGATTGGGGCAACGTCTTGCGACCCGATTTCGAGGAATTACGTTGCCGGCGATGAACCAAAGAGTTTTCGTCGCATTATCAAGCAAATAGGGTGATGCAAGCGATGTCGAATTTTGTCACGCTGCTGGTTGAGGACGATGCTCTGCAAAGAGAGCTTGTTGCCGACATCTTGAGAGGCGAAGGTTTCGAAGTCGTCGAATGCACGACGGCCGAAGCGGGCGAGGTCATTGTGACGTCGACCGGCGTCGATTTGCAGGCGCTGATCGTCGATCAAAATCTGGCCGGCGTGATGAAAGGCACTGAGCTTGCAGCCTACGCCCGCTCGAAGCATCCGCGCCTGAATATCGTTGTGATGTCCGGCGATTGCCTGGGGGCACTGCCGCGAGATACCGTTTTCCTGCAAAAGCCGTTTCAAGCTGAGCGTTTACTTGAGGCTGTACGCGATTAGCGCCCTCAAGCGTGATTGAACTGGCTCACCTCTCATAAGACAAAGATGCCGGTGARRCCGAGGGCAGCGTTCCACCTGCCAGAGCGCGCTTGCAGGAAGCCTACGCTCGACCCGTCAGTTGTAATTCCATAAGCGCTATTCTTTTCAGAACCCCCGTGTCCCGCTCTCCACTCTTGGCCGTGCGAAGGATTGATTCAGCAAGAATGTTGACGTGCGCCGAATGGACTGGCTCCGGCAGCGTCGCCAACGCCGCGTGCAGAGCGGAGGTCATAGCCTCGACAGTATCTGGGGGAAACGCCGCGTTGGCAAAGTTTTGCATAATTTGGCACTCGATGCGCCCCATGCGCCTGAAACAATGGTCTTTCAGGCGTGCAGTTCCGCCTTCAAGGTTTTTGTCCATCGCTCGGTTTTGCCGGATTCCGCTTCCATAAAGAGCCGGCTTATTTTTACCCCGCTTAGGAAACGTCACGTTTCCCGCACGTTGAGGACAACAACAACCTACGGAGGAACTTCCATCATGCGGCTATTAGCCCTCGCAGCACTCGTGGCGATCTCCAGTGTGACAGGAGCGTTTGCTCAACAGGCGACGCCATCACAGAGCCTCCAGAACGAGGCGGATAAGGGCATCAAGACACAAAACTCGGGCGCCTCGGGCTACGTCGGTGAACAGGACAAGCCCGGCTCGGCCTCGCATATGCCAGGCGATACCAATCGATCGGATACAGCTGGCACGGTTTCAACAGCTCCAAGCGCCCAGAATTCTGGGGCCGGGATTGGCGGAGCGCCTGGCGGCAAGAACGGTCCCTCGCAACAGGGTACGGTCGGCTCCGCATCGCAAAACCTTTCCGTGCAGGAACAAGATCCGGCTAACGTAAAGGGCCTCCCAGGAAACAAGAGCGGACCGCCCGCGAAGCGATAACGCACAACCCCCAATGCTATTGCCCCACATCGGCAACGATGTGGGGTTTTCACTTTTAGGAACGAAACGGGGGAGCGAGGCTTGGTCGCTGAAGGAGTAAACCTATGAAACCTTCAGGCATTGCACTCATCCTTGCGATCATCATCCCCTGCGCAGCGTTCGCCCAAGGTGGGGGCGGCGGAGGCGGAGGAGGCGGTGGCAGCGGCAGCGGCGGTGCCGGTGGAAGCGCAGGCGGAGCGGCGTCTTCCGCGAGCACCGGAGGTACAGCGGCATCATCTCCCTCCGGCGCGGGAGCGGCAGGCACATCGAACGCAGGCACAACAGCGAGCCCCACGGCTCCTACCCCGAACGCAAATACCAATCCAACAACGGGTACGACTGATGCGAGAACAGGCATTGCCAATACGACACCCGTTCCGCCATCGGGATCCAATCAACCATCGGTCAATGGTGACCGCACGGGCGTCGTAACGACCCCAGGCACCAACTCTGCAGGGACAGCAGGATCGTCCGGAAGTCCGGCCGCGAATACCCAGGGAGCGTCCGCCGGCGGCATCGGCCGGCCAACCACTACGGATCAAAGGGACACCGACGCCAAGATCGACCAGGAAAACACCAACGTTGATCGAACCGTGAAAAAGATTTGCAAAGATTGCTGAGGTCCGTCGCAGTCATCGTGGCTTTCGCTGTTGCAGCCCCAGCTGTTCACGCAAAGGATAGATGCACACCAAGCGACAGCGGGCTTCGACGATGACCTCACCCGGCGCCACAAATCCTCAGCCGAACGGCCACGCGATCCGGCGGATATCGCGCTCGACAAGAAGATCAAGGGCATCTGCCGCGGCTGCTAACCGACGGCTGCGACGAAATCGGAGACACTGATGAAACCAATCCTCTACCAGCATGAGCTCGCCGAAGAACTCGAAGAGCGCTCGGGCGTCACCGGCCTCAAGCTGATCCGTGTGAAGGGCTACATTCCAAGTTGGGAGCTTGGCGGTATCCGGCAAAAGCCTCTGGATGAATCTGCCGAGGCAGCACTTCAAGAGGAAGTGCGCAAGCTTCAGGACGAATTCGACATGGCCTAGCTGACGTCCGTCACCGAGCGCTTGACCTTATGTGCTCACGCCGTAATGGACGCAACACATCAAGGCGTGCAAGGAGAGCATACAGTCGCCCCACAGACCCCGAATACCCCGCAACTTGCGCGAGCACAAAAGTGTACATTGCGGTTGCGGCGCCATGACGTTTTGCTGCGTCGCCGTCAGGAACGACGCGGCGCGAACGCAGGTTGGTCAGCTCCCGTCAATGACGACGGCGGCCTACAAAGGACCTTCGGTGATGAGCCAGAACAATCAGAATAGCCAGGGCGGCCAGCAGAACCAGCAAGGCGACAAGAGCGGCCAGCAGGGCCAGAACCCAAACCAAAAGCCGGGTCAGCAGTCGCAGAACCCTAACCAGGATAAGCCCGGACAGGGCGGCCAGCAGCAAGGCAATCGCTAATTGACAAAGGCCCCGAGGAAATCTCGGGGCCTTTTCGTAAGAGAGGCTTCGAAGATGGATCTCACCGGCCTTGAGCGTGACTTTCTCTCGAGGCTTGCGGTCGAGCCTTGGGCCAGCCCGCCATTATTCGATCACAGCCTTCTCGCGCGGTTGATCGAGGCCAGGCTTGTCACGGCCGGGTGTGCGCCCACCGGCGCCATCTGGTACGAGATCACTGACGAAGGAGTGGCAGAGGTTCGCGGCGGTGAAGGCGGCGTCGGCCCGTCTATCTGATCGGAGCCTCCTGTCGCTTCTTCAGCGTCGCATAGCGGCTCTCGCAAGCAGCCTGCGTGCGTCCAAGCGCCTTGGCAACATCCGACCAGTCCGATCCGCCAGAACGCATGTCGAGCAGTCTAGCTTCGTCTTCCAGGGACCAAGGCTTCATGCGATTGGGTGATGGCGCGCCGATGGTGAAGGGCATGGCTCTCTTTCAGTGAATTCATTTCTCATATCGATCAAAGATGCCGCGGCGGAGCCTCGCATGCTCCGAAAGCTTGTCCCACTCATCGGCCAGCCGTTGCCATGCCCGTCGATCATCATCGCTGACAGCCTCCGCCGCGTACTGACGGCACCCGTCGGCGTTGCTTTTAAATCTCTCGGCATCGACCTGCATCACGGCGTTTCCTCTTTCCATCAATGGGGGAGGATTGGCTCGCGTTCCATGTCGTCGGCTCTGAAGGCGATCCCTGTCGCAGATTCGGACGACCTTGCGCGCTTCCCGCCGGACGGGCGTCTGGCTAGAGTGCTGGCTATGACGATGGAAAACCGCAAATCGGTCTACGAGCCGCTGCGCCTAAGACTCCAAAACGAGGGCAACCGGAGCCTTCGGCTGACCTTTGCCGAAATCGAAGCTCTCCTCGGTAGAAAGCTTCCGCGTTCGGCCTACACCTTCTCAGCCTGGTGGAGCAACGAGAGCTCGATGAAAGTCGGCCATACACAAGCAAAAGCGTGGATGGAGGCTGGCTTTCGCGCGCATGCGTCCATCAAAAACCGCATGGTCGAATTCCGGCGCGCCTGAATGCCTCCGACTTCCGCAGCCTGCGTCTAACATTTGTTAGGCGTCCGTTTCAGGAGGCCATCCGCGGCGATCGCCACTGTCAGAACCTATCCTACACAATTACCCTAGGGGCATGAGATGCATTCGGGATCCCGGAGCGCCCGCCCAGTTAGGAAGACGCAAGGGTTCGCTGGCACGCCGACAAAAACTCGAGAGCCGAGAGATGATCGAATTGCGCCAGATTGATCCGCTCATGAACCCGAACAAAGCCCGGCGGCAAATCATCCGCGCCGGCGACGAGGTGAAAACCCATCGCCCATTCGGCAAAGGCGCGGCCGGATGGGGCATTGCCGCGTAAGAGCGTCGCAATATTCTTATGCCGGCGGTCGCTCTCGATGCGAGCAAAGGTCGCTAGAACTTTCTCTGCGCGGCCTTCGAGGACCTGCAGAAAGCGGTTTTGGGCGAAGACAAGCATGCCGGTGAGATCGGTCGCAGCATTCCGTCTTCGGGCGCCCGCCAGAAGGAGCGCAAGATCATCGCGCGTGAACGCGTGGGCCGCTTCGCTCGTATACAAAACCTGAAACACAATCTCCTCCGGCATTGTGAGCCTGCCCCGAGGAGTAGAAAGCGATTTTCCTAAAGTCAGGTAACCGGGCGACCGTTCAGAAGCGAACGCAATGTGACTCAGGAACAATCAGACCCTGGTCTCGTTTGCGAACATGCATTTCTCACGTGTGCCATTGCCCGTTTTCACCCGTCGCCGCGCCTTGCAGGTATCGGCTGGCTCGCTTCTTTTGGCTGCTGGCGCCCCGGCTGCCGCGGCGGATGCCAGTCCGGTGGATCGCGGCGGGGTGCGGGAGGGCGAGGTACGATTTCCGGCCATCCTCAAATCAAATGAAGCCGGCGAGCAGGATGCAGAAGGTCCGTTACCTGACGATCAGCGGGTGGGCTTCGCTGTCGTGGCACTAGGACGCCTGTCCGTCGAACAAATCCTGCCGGCGTTCGCACAGTCCAAGAAAGCCAAGCTTGCCGCGCTCGTCTCGGGGTCACCCGCGAAACTGCAGGTGCTTGGACGTCAATATGGGCTCGGCGACGACCAGCTCTTCACCTACGACGAATTTGAAAAGCTGGCCTCGATAGAGGCGGTTCGCGTCATCTATATCGTTCTGCCGAACGCCCTGCATAAGGAGTTCGTGCTTCGGTCCGCTGCTCTTGGCAAACATGTTCTTTGCGAAAAGCCGATGGCAACGAATTCGGCGGATGCGGAGGCGATGATCGCCGCCTGCAAAGACAAAAATGTCAAGCTGATGATCGCTTATCGTTGCCGCTATCAGCCGCACCACAAAGAGCTTATCCGCCGGGTCCAGAGCAGGGAATACGGCCCAGTCAAACTCATCGAAGCCGTCAACGCGCAGAACCAAGGCGATCCTAGCCAGTGGCGTCTTCAAAAAGCTCTTTCAGGTGGTGGCTCGCTGCCCGACATTGGGCTCTATTGCTTGAATGCGACCCGCGCGACGATGGGCGAGGAGCCGGTTAACATTCAAGCCGTGACAAATTCAACGCCGAATGATCCGCGTTTTCGCGAGGTGGAAGAAAGCGTCGCATGGACGATGCGCTTTCCATCGGGCGCCCTCGCTGCGTTGTTGACCAGCTATGGAACCCATCGAGCTTCGCGGATGGCGGTGCACATGGACGAGGCGTCGCTCATCCTCGACCATGCCTTTCCCTATAAAGGGCAACGGCTGACGTTGGTGCGTGCCGTCGACGGCCTTGAGACGGAAACGGTGATTGACGTGCCCGCCAAAGATCAGTTTGCGCTGGAAATCGACCACATGGCGGACTGCGTCCTCAACAATCGCGCGCCCACGACGCCCGGCGAAGAGGGTTTGCGTGACATGCGGCTTATGGCCGACATCTATCAGGCGGCTGAATCCGGAGCGCGGCTGAAACTCTGATTGGGCGCGACAGGCTTGGCGGGCCTAAGCCGTTGCACTGCTCGCCGCAATCACCCGATCAATCGCCGCCGGCATCGGCAACCGAATATCATCAGAATTCGGGCGGAGATGTTCGAGCGTGGGAGTTACCGCGACCAACGGCTTCTCGACGGGCCGCTCAGCCAGCAACTGACGATAGGATCTGACGTAGTCTGTCGCCATGCGCTCGGCTGTGAAGCGGTATTCAAACTGCTGGCGTATGGCAAGACGATCGAGACGAACAGCATGCCAAACGGCGGCGGCGGCCTCATCGACAGTACTCACAACAAAGCCCGAAATTCCGTTATCGATCACTTCAGGCACGGATCCATGATTGAACGCGATGACCGGCGTCCCGCACGACATCGCCTCGATCATCACAAGGCCAAACGGTTCGGGCCAGCAGATGGGAAATAGCAAGGCTTGTGCGTTGCCGAGGAAGTCAGCTTTCTGCTGCTCGTTGATCTCGCCGACAAACTCCACATTGGGATGGGCCGCTATCATGGGCTCGATAACGTCGATCCAGTATTGGCGATCGGCAGCATCGATTTTGGCCGCCATCTTCAAGGGGAGGCCAGTCCTCAAGGCGATCTCGATCGCTTTGTCAGGTCCTTTTTCTGGCGAGATGCGCCCCAGAAACGCGAGGTAGCCCCCGCTAGGAGCCGCCCGAAAGGGAAGCAGGTCGCTGGGGAGACCGTGCAGCACCGTCCCGAGCCAATTCACCGGCGGCATCGGCCGCCGCTGCGATTCCGAGATCGATATCAGAGGAAGTTCAGGAAAAGCCGCGTAGAACGGTCTCAAATCCGGAAGGTCAAGTCGGCCGTGGAGCGTCGTCAGAATGCGACCGGGATGAGAGCGCGCGATTGGATAGTGCAGATGATCAATGTGAAAGTGCAGAACATCGAACTCATGCAGGCGCCGGCGGACTTCATCAACCATCATCACATGGTAGGGCGCCATGTCCTTCACCGAGGGATCGAGCCGCAAAGCTTGCTTGGCACACGGCACGAGCGTCGCCTCGGTAACGGAGTCGCCGCTCGCAAACAGGGTGACTTCATGGCCTTGGCGTAAGAGTTCTTCCGTCAGAAACGAGACGATGCGCTCCGTCCCGCCATAGAGCTTGGGAGGACAGCTCTCCGCCAGCGGAGCGATTTGTGCGATCTTCATGGCTGGCCCCAATCCCTCGATTAAAGTGAAGCTTTGTACAGTTCCGCGTAGGCCTTGGCCGAATCGGACCAGTTGAATGCCTGAGCCATGGCCGCGCGGCGCATGTGATCAAGACGATCCTTCATCCCAAAAGTCGAGAACGCCCGGCAGAGGCTGCCAAGAAAACCGGGCGCCGAGGGCTGATC